>SLHZ01000281.1 GCA_007135895.1 Balneolales bacterium
CGATTCTGGCTCATGAAGTGGGGCATTACAGGAAAAAGCATATCCCGAAGAATATGATCACGGGCTTTTTGCATTCCGGTTTTATCCTGTTCATGCTTTCATTATTCATCAGGGTGCCGGGTTTACATGAGGCTTTTTTTATGGATCAGGTATCGGTATATGCCGGGCTGATCTTTTTTGGTCTCTTGTATTCGCCGATTGGTACCATTTCATCGATCGCCATGCAGTATATTTCGCGCAGATTCGAGTATCAGGCAGATCATTTTGCGTCCACCACCATCTCTGATCCTGAAAGTCTGGTATCGGCGCTAATGAAGCTTGCCGCCGATAATCTTTCGCACCTTACCCCTCATCCCTTTTATGTCTTTTTGAATTACAGCCATCCGCCGGTTCCCGATCGTATCCGGGCTATTCGCAACCGACCCGCTACCGGGTCTCCAAATCCTGCATACCATGTCTGATAAAGCAAAACGCTCATCTTCTTTGACATCCCTTTGGGTAAAAACGGGCAGCATTTCATCGCGCATTTATCTTGCATGGACGGACAGCCGGTTTGCCCTTCTTGCAGCCCTGGTCTTGTCCGTTTCATTTCTGGGATCATGTCATTCGCAAACAAACCGGAACCATGCCATGGAAAAAAAGAACGAAGCCTGGGTGAAGAGCATGCTTGAAACCATGTCAGATCGCCAGAAAACGGGTCAGCTGATCATGGCTACCACTATTTGGGATGAAAGGAACGGTTTTGGCGCGGATGCCTATGATCCCGCTCCGGTCTCTCAGCTCGAGCATATGCAAACCATGATCCAGCAGTATCATGCGGGGTCGGTGATCATTTACAACTGGAGCCGGGCCGGGACAATGACCCGTTTTAATAACCAGCTGCAGCAGTGGGCTTTGGAGATGGATCCCGGGATTCCCCTCTTTATATCGGCCGACCTTGAATACGGTCTGGCACAACGTCTTCCCTATGAAGCCACGGTCTTTCCCAGGCAGATGGGGATTGGGGCTGCCGGAAAAGAGGACTTTGCATGGGAACAGGGCCGCATAACAGCCCTGGAGGGTTTGGCGACCGGGTTCAACTGGAGTTACTCACCGGTCGCAGATGTAAATGTGAGTCCACAGAATCCGGTTATCGGAGTACGGGCTTTCGGTGAGCAGACAGAAGAGGTTTCCCGCCTGACTGCCGCCATGGTGAGAGGATCGCAAGAGCATGGCATGATTGCAACACCCAAACATTTTCCAGGCCATGGAGACACCGATTTTGATTCACATTATGATCTTTCCATGGTCTCCTATGACATGGAGACACTGCGAAAAATCCACCTTCCCCCTTTTCAGGCTGCCATAGATGCCGGAGCCGATGCCATCATGACGGCCCATGTTGTCATTGAGGCTTTGGACCCTTCTCTACCGGCAACGCTATCGGAGAAGGTGCTGACCGGCCTGCTTCGACAAGAGATGGGTTTTGAGGGTATCGTTGTGACCGATGCCATGAGTATGGATGCTATTGACGACTACTGGGGAGCCGGTGAAGCGGCAGTAATGGCCATTCTGGCTGGTGCCGATATCATCATGGCAACCGGGACACCCGGGCAGCAGGCCGAGACCTTCGAAGCGCTCTATTCGGCTGTTCAGGAGGGTGTAATCAGCAAAGAGCGGTTGGAAGAATCGGTTGGGCGAATACTACGTACCAAAGCGAAATATGGCCTTGACCGATTCAAAATGCCGGATCCGGCAAAGGCCTTGGTCGTGGCCGGCCACGAGGATCACCGTCAGAAAGCCCGTGAAATTGCCGTCGCATCCATGACCCTGGTCCGCAATGAAGGAATCCTTCCTTTTGATCCGAACGACGGCAGCACCACGCTCGTTGCCGGTGTAGCCTATGTGCCGGAGCTGACCGGAATTGTGGAAAACAGAAGCAGCGGGGCGGTGCTTTCCTGGCAATATGGCCGTCTTCCCGCCGATATCAATCCGACAAAAACAGCCGTAGAGGAGGCTATGGCCCTGGCCCGAAATGCCAATCGCATTATCGCTTTTACTTATTCCTACAGCAGTTTGAAGGAGGGACAGAGAGCTCTGGTTGAGGCTTTTGCCGCAACGGGCAAACCGATGGCCGTTGTTTCACTGGGGCTTCCCTATGACCTGTTGTCCTTTCCGGATGTACCTGCCTACCTGGCGACCTATTCACTGGACCGCTGGCCTCATGCTACTCCGACGCCGGTGGTATGGGATGCGGTAATCGATGTGCTTTTCGGCCTGGAACAACCAGGCGGGCGCTTGCCGGTATCGATCGGGGAGGACTGGCCCTTGGGTTATGGTCTTGACTACCCATGAATCCTCTTTGACCGACCGTTATTGACCGACTCTTCGCCGTTCAGCAGACGAACTGAGGTTGTGTCCGATATGGTGACCGGATACGCTGCCGGAACGCCGGTCAGGGCAGCGCATCCGAATTCGCCTTTTTTAGTGTCTTAACCGAAAAGCAGGTTCACGATGATGATGGATGATATGATACCGGCAAGGTCTGCCATCAGTCCGGTGGCAACCGCATATTTGACCCTGCGGATACCAATCGCGCCGAAATAGACCGCGATGACGTAAAAAGTGGTTTCGGTGGACCCGAACATGGTGCCGGCCATTTTGACCAGCAGTGAATCTTCGCCATAGGTGGCGATCATATCGGCCAGCACGCCCACAGATCCGCTACCGGTAAGGGGACGAAAGATGGCCATCGGAAGCATCTCGACCGGAAACCCCACAAAGCCAAGTACCGGTCCGAGTGCCATCATGAAAAACTCCATGGCTCCGCTGTCCCGAAACATGCCGATGGCGAAAAGTATGGCCACCAGATAGGGAATAATCCGGACACCGATTTCAAAACCTTCTTTGGCACCGTCAACAAAGACTTCGTAGACCTTGACCTTTTTGATCAGACCATAAAGTGGGATAAAAACAATGATAATGGGCAGTATAAAAGCAACAATGGTTTGCATGGTTATTCCTCCGTCTTCTGGTCTTCAGGTATATCTTCGAGATGATCATCTTCGGGATTGAACCGCTCGTAGATTTTCGCGGCGGTCACACCGACAATCAGCGAGATCCCCGTGACGATCAGGATACTGATCATCAGCTGGTTAACGCCGGTTCCGATGAGGGCAACCAGGGTTGCGGGGGGAAGCAGCTGGATACTGGCCGTATTGACGGTCAGCAGCATGCATTGCGCATTGGTGGCTTTGTCTTTGCTGGGGTTCAGCTTCTGAAGCTCCTCCATCGCTTTGATGCCGAGCGGAGTGGCCGCATTGCCCAGTCCCAGTATGTTGGCGGCCAGATTGAGACTGATGACGCCATGGGCGGAGTGGCCTTTGGGTACGTTTGGAAACAGGAATCGCATGAAAGGCTGTACAAACCGGACGATAAAATACATCAAACCGCTGGCTTCGGCGATTTTCATCAGTCCCAGCCAAAGTGCCATCACACCGATGAGGCCGATGGCCAGGCGAACGCCGAAATCGGCCATGCTGAATGCGGCATTCGATATGGCCCGCAGTTTGACATAGCGAACTTCCGGAAGCAGAATGGCGGCAACGGATGTGGCAGGATTAAAAACCTCGATGGAGGCCAGGATCTGGGTTTCCGATGAGGCCTCCTGGTCCTCTGCAATATTGCGCCATAGTTCGGGCATTTCAGGATCCACGGTGATCATCATTTCCGGATTATCCTGGAGCGGCCGCCAGGCGGCTTCAAATACGCCCTGATGGCCCTTTATGGTAAAGTGTACGTTTTGACGTTTTGTGTGGTCACCGTTCTCGGGGAAGGTGATCTCCACGTAGTGTATTTCGCCGTTCTGGTATTTGTTCTGGGCCATGTCGATAATGTCCTGGCTTACAGCAAATACCAGACTGATAATAATCAGTCCGGCCCAAATATAATTTAGCATGGATTCAGGGGTTTTTGGTGTTATCGAAACAAACAGATGCGCTCAGAACCGCTGTAAATAATACCTGAAAAAACGGTTTTCTGCATTGCCGTTACAATGACGGGCGTTCTCCCACAGGAAAATATTGAAAAAAGGAGGGCCTTCAAAAAACAACCGGAAATAGTCCGTTTTTTTTTTGAATACCATGGTATGGGCTGGACGGTATGGGGCGGAAAGTGCGGTCCGGACGGTATGGGGCGGAAAGTGTGGCCCGGAAAGTATGGCCCGGAAAGTATGGCCCGGAAAGTATGGGGTGGAAAGTATGGCCAGGAAGATCGCAACGCGTATGCCAGGATCATGAAATGAAAGGGAATGGCAATAGCAATAATTTGAACCACATCTGCTCTTGTTTTGTTACAATATGTGATATTTTAAAACTATCCATTTTCAACTTATGAAAAACAGGCAATATGGCACGTATTGAAGTAGTTATGCCCAAGATGGGAGAATCCATCATGGAGGGGACGATTGTAGAATGGTCCAAGAAAGTCGGTGATCACGTGGAGCTTGACGAGACACTGCTTGAAATCGCTACAGACAAGGTGGATTCGGAGGTGCCTGCACCCGAAGCCGGAGTACTTGTTGAGATTCTGGCTGAAGAGGGGGAGACGGTTGAAGTGGGTGTACCGATTGCAATTATTGAGACCGAGCCCGAAGCCGCAAAAGGGGCGCAGAGTGAGCAAAAGGCCTCCGATAGTAAAAAGCCGGAAAAAAAGGAAAAAACAGCTGACATAGAACAGGAAGTTTCTTCTTCGGCACCGGAAACGACCCGCGACACGAAACCGCAACAGTCATCTGCGGACTCTGTGGCTGCTGAGGCAGAGGATACCACGGCGGAGCCTGCCTCCACTGGTTCCCGGGGATCGTCTGATGAAGAGGCGCCGCAGCTTCGCAAGACCGGATCAGACGGTCGCTTCTATTCGCCGCTCGTGCGGTCAATTGCCCACGAAGAAGGGATTTCGCAAAAAGAACTCGAGACCATAACGGGCAGTGGTTCCCAGGGCCGGGTGACGAAGCAGGATATACTGGATTATGTCGCATCAGGGAAAAAAGAGACAAAAAAGGATCCTGTTGTTCTGCCTTCTTACGACAGCACCTCGCGTCCGCAGCAAAATGTCGAGATCATCAAAATGGACCGGATGAGGAAGCTTATATCGGAACACATGACACGGTCTCTTCAAACATCGGCGCATGTCACCACTTTTGGCGAGGCCGATGTAACCCGGCTGGTGCGTTTTCGGGACAAGCATAAAGACCGTTTTTTACGGGATCATGGTTTCAAGCTGACTTTTACTCCGTTTTTTGTGGAAGCTACGATTCAGGCAATCAGGGAATTTCCGCTTTTGAACAGTTCGGTGGAGGGTGACAACATATTGCTCAAGCGGGATATCAACTACGGTATCGCTGTCTCTCTCGGGGAGTCGGGGACAGGCGGACTGGTGGTTCCGGTGATTAAGAATGCCGGCGAGATGAATCTTCAGGGCCTTGCACGCATGATACATCAACTGGCCGGCAAGGCGCGAAGCAAGACACTCTCACCGGATGATCTGTTTGGGGGGACCTTCACTCTTACCAATTACGGAAGTGTCGGCAATCTGATGGGAACACCGATTATCAACCAGCCGCAGGTAGCCATTTTCGGAACCGGTATTATTCAGAAGCGACCGGTGGTCATGGAAGTTGAAGGCAACGATACGATCGCCATTCGGCATATGGTTTATTTGAGTATGAGCTACGACCATCGTATTATTGACGGTGCCATGGGTGGAGCGTTTGTTCAGCGTGTGAAAGAACTCCTGGAAAACTTTGATACGACTCGTGGTATCTGACCCGGAATACTGTTCACCAACGAACCGGTTGGTGAGTAAATATTGTCGTAACCCCCGGTGACGGTCTCCCCTGGTTCATACTTGCAGTAATACTTGCCTGACTGCCTTGAAGCTAGCACATAAAAAAGAAGAAGTGAGGCTGATGGTCTCACGATGGAGACAACAGTCGGACCGGGTTGCCCTTGTACCGACGATGGGAGCGTTGCATGAAGGTCATCTCTCGCTTATCCGGCAGGTACGAGAACATGCCGGCAGGGTAGTTGTGTCCATTTTCCTGAACCCCACTCAGTTTGGTCCGGGTGAGGATTATGAGTCGTATCCCCGGACACTGGCTCAGGATGTGGAGCTGTGTCGTCGTGAGGGGGTCTCTCTTGTTTTTGCACCGGATGCAAAGGAGATGTATGGTACCGGGAAAGGGGACTATTCCGGTTACATTTCATTCCGGATATCCCGGATGACGGATCATCTCTGCGGCGCCAGCCGAAGCGGGCATTTTGAGGGGGTGCTCCAGGTAGTCAACAAACTGTTCAACACCGTGCAGCCGGATGTGGCGGTTTTCGGTCAGAAAGATATTCAGCAGTGGTTTCTGATTCGCCAGATGGCTGCTGAAACCGATCAACCGGTGGAGATACTGATGGGTCCGACCCGCCGGGAGTCTGACGGCCTGGCGATGAGCAGCCGGAACATCTACCTCAACGAGGAGGATCGTAAAAAAGCTCCGATGCTTTATGCTTCCCTTCAGCGGATATCGGCGGTACTAGCCGAAAAAGCAGGTCATGACGATCAACGTCCGGTTAGCGTAAATGCCTCCCTGCTGGAAGCGGAATACTCGATATTGCGTGAAAATGGAATGAATCTTGATTATCTTACCGTAGTATCCACACCCGATTTGCAGCCGGCTGACGTTATCATACCAGGGCGGCTGTATGTTGTTGCAGTGGCCGCATGGCTGGGAGGGACCCGGCTGATTGATAATGTTTTACTGAATACAAACGCAGGTTGACGGTTCATGATGCTTGAAATGTTCAAAGGAAAACTTCACATGCTCACTGTGACACAGGCGGACCTGTATTACGAGGGCAGCATCACGATCGATCAGGATCTGCTCGACGAGGCGGGAATTCTCGTCTATGAAAAAGTGCAGGTTGTGAATATCAACAACGGTACACGCCTGGAAACCTATACCATCCCCGGGAAGCGGGGCAGCCGGGAGGTTTGCATGAACGGCCCGGCTGCACGTATGACCACCGTAGGTGACCGGATTATTGTTATTGCCTATGCCCGCATGACGGAAGAAGAGGCGAGAGCGCACCAGCCCCGCATCGTCCTTATGGACGCTGATAACAACCCGGTAAAGATCCTGCGCGAGTCGGTGCCCGGCCAGCGTTATTCCACGTAATCTCCCAGCAACTCAAAGAAACGGGCTGAAGTCTGCATTCCCCGCTCAAAGTCGCGCAGGTGGAAATGTTCGTTGGGAGAATGTATCGCATCGGAATTGAGTCCGAAACCCATCAGAATGGTGGTGGCATCGAGGATTTTTCCAAATTCAGCCACGATGGGGATGGATCCGCCCTCCCTGCCAAAGAGCACCTCTTTTCCGTAGACTTCTCCGAAAGCGGCTGCCGCGGCTTTGAGTCCGTAGAAATCCAGATCGACCAGAACAGCATGACCTCCATGGTGTTCGGAAACTTTGAGGCGAACTCCCGTGGGTTTGATTTCATGCAGGTACTTCTCAATGAGGCGGTAGATCTCCTTCGGCTCCTGATCGGGCACGAGCCGTGCACTTATTTTGGCATTTGCTTTGGCGGGAAGAACGGTTTTGGCGCCCTTGCCCTGATATCCTCCCCATATACCGTTAACATCGAGTGCGGGGCGGCCGCTTACACGCTCCAGTGTGGAATATCCGTCTTCGCCATAGACCTCGTCGATATCAAGCGTTTTCAGATAAGCCTCTTTATCGAAGGGCAGGCTGGCATAAGCTTCTCGCTCCTTTTCGGAAAGGGGGCGGACCTTGTCATAGAACCCCGGGACCTGGATGACACCGTTTTCATCTTTGAGTTTGCTGATCATTTCGCAAAGTGCATTAACGGGGTTTTGAACGCCTCCGCCATAGACACCCGAGTGCAGGTCGCGGTTTGGTCCGGTTACTTCCACTTCAAGATACATCAGTCCCCGGAGTCCGTAGGTGATGGAAGGGGTATCCTTGGCAAACATGGCCGTGTCGGAAACCAGCACCATGTCACAGGCCAGCCGCTCCTTGTTTGCAAGCAGGAATGGAGCAAGGCTCGGGGATCCAATCTCCTCTTCTCCTTCAATGATGAACTTGACATTCACCGGCAGCTCGGTGCCTGTTTTGAGAAATGATTCAATGGCCTTGACATGGATGTAGGACTGCCCCTTATCGTCGCTGGCTCCTCTTGCGTAGATTTTTCCGTCACGAATTGTGGGTTCGAAAGGCGCGGATACCCACTCATCCAGAGGATCCGGCGGCTGTACATCATAATGACCATAGATCAGAACCGTTGGTTTGTCACTCCCGGCTTCAAGATATTCGCCCAACACGACAGGGTTCCCGTCTGTTTTTTCAATTGATACATTGTTCATCCCGATCTGTTCAAGCTGACGGGCGACAAATTCAGCGGCCTTGTGTACGTCTTCCTTGTGATCGGGATCAGCGCTCACACTGGGAATGCGCAAAAAGTCAAATAGTTCCTGTTTGAATTTTTCCTGGTTGGCTTTGATGTATTCGATAGGAGTGCTCATAGTAATAATGGTGTTAAGAGGGTGATAAAGTTGCTATTTGTTTGTTTTTTATGCAAAATTGGTTTCAAAAGATTTCAGGATCACACCCCCAAGTATAACTTGCTTTTATAAATACCGCAAAGAAGATTCGTGTATCCACCCTGAAATTCCGTTTCTGAGCCGAATATATATCCAGCCCGGATGGTCTGTATTGCGGGTTATACGGAAGGTCGCAGTCTGACCTTCATAGGCCAGATCCATTCGGCCAAAAGGCGTAACCGGCGAGACTTGCACTGCTTCCAGTGGGATTTGCGCTGTTTGCGGTGGGATTTGTGCTGCTTCCGGGGAGAGACCGGAAGCATTGAGGCGGTCATCACTGCGACTTTCCTCAGACTGGAGGTGCTCGTGCGGTAGTAAGGGGGGAGTGGGGTGCAATACCACCTGCGGGTCGGTGATGACGGCCATCCGATAGTGTTGCGACCAGGCGGAGAGCAAGAGGGTTAAGACAAGCAGAGCTGCGCCGGTGCCCGCAAAGGTTGAACCGGTATTGGAGATCCATGCAGCCGGTTTCATGAGCCAGGCCGTCAGCAGGAGCAGAACACCGGCGTAAAGGAGGAGGAGTGCCCCGATAGCCCAAAGGTAGAGATTCGCCCGGAAGAGGAACCAGTCGACAAAAGCATACCAGGGCAGATAGGGCAGGAAGGTGCCCCTGTTTTTCATGATAAGATCAATGTGATGCAGCGCTGTGGCTGACTTTTCACTTGTTTCTCTGAAGCGGGCACTGCGATGGAAATAGTAGGATGCCAGCCCCAGGGAATCCGCAAACAGATAGCAGACCGCCAGGTTATGGAAGAGCGGCCCGGATAAAAGCCCCATTTCTTCGATTTGCCGGTAAGTGGCAATAGCATTGGAGAAGTCCCTGTTTTCCAACATGAAATTCCCCTGATTGAAAAGCGCCTGGGGCGAGTCCTGGCCTGATAATATACCAGCCGGGTTGGAAAAGCCCTGCTGCGGCATACCCGTAACGGCCATGAGTACCAGGTATGGCAGGAAACGCCTGAGGAACTTGTGCATAGCGGCTTTCATAGGTGATTCCTGAGTTCGGCAAGGAGTTTTCGAGCCCCGGCAATATCCCTGGCCATGTCTCTGTCATCCGGGTCGGGGGCATATCGAATGGTGGCACATTTGGTTAACAATACTTCCAAACGAACGAGCATTTCCCGGTCGTAACGGGATCCGGATTGGGAGAGTTTATTCTCAAGCGATTGTATGAGTTTTTTCTCGGTGAAACCGGCTCCGGGCTGCTTCATCCTGGCCGTTATGTAGTCTGAGAGCGCGCGATAAATAAGGCTGTACACCGTCTTGACAGATGCTTGCAACTCCGCCTGATTCAGCTTTTCTTCCGCTTGCCGGGCGGCCTGTTCGTAGCGGTAGAAGATTTCATCGGTTGCCAGTTTCTGGCGATATCTCCGGATTCGCCAACCGGAAAATAACAGAATCAACGGGACTAAAGCCGTTGTCCAGATCCACCACCGTTGATGCAGCGCCTTTTTCTTTTCTTTTGTCCAGTTGACAGAGCCCCGGACGGGTGTAAGACGCAGGTCATCGCTCCATGCCAGGGTTACCTGGTCGTTGGGATCGCGGACTACCTCGAGGCTGAGTGCCGGGAGCAGATGCCGGACATATCGTCTTCGGCTATCATCGTATACCCAGATGATGGTTTCGGGAATAGTGAAGCGGCCGGCGTTGCGGGCGATGAGTACATCACGAAACTGTTTGACGCCGCTCATGCGGGGGGCTTCTTTGTCCCGATCCACTGTTTCCCTGGGACGGTGAGTGTCGAATCCGTCAGGATAATCATAGACGGGCCTGGTTATAAGACCAAGATTGCCGGACCCGCTGATTTCTGTGATGACATCAATGGCTTCACCCAGTTTCACGCGATGGTCGCTGAGCGTTCGTTTGACCGAGAACTGCCCGAAGGCGCTGATCAGCTGGCCTGTGCCGGGAGCCGGTGGCGGATTGGCTGTCGTGATGGTTTTGGCAGGTGTTTCCAGGTCGATTTGCCGCTGACGGCCGAATCCGTCAAAAAAGGAGCTGTAATCATCGCGAAATCTGCCTGTCTGGCGAATAGTAGCCCTGATGGCAAAGGAGGGGATGGTCAATTCGCCGCTTCGGGTGGGGAAGAGAGCATATCTCCCCAGCACAACTCTTCGGTAGGAGGTGCCATCCATCACCACCGACTCGGGACGGCGCACCTGACTTTGATTCAGGTCCTCCCGCCAGAATCCTTCGGTTTGCCAGCTTCTTGCTACATGATAGGTGCTTACATCGATCGTACTGCGGAAGTAAAGAACAATCTCGGCAATGATCTGTTGTCCCCGGACGGGACGGTTTTCGCTGAGCTCAAGTTCGAGAAAGAGCTCGGGCCTTTCCGGCCGGGCCGGTATGCCGGGTGTTACGGGATCCTCCTCCTGTTCACGGACCACCACTGTCAGCGGGTTGCTTGCGTACTCGCGTCCGTCAATGTTCACGAATATTTCCGGTATCTGGTAAGCTCCGGTATCCACGGCCACCAGGGTATAGGTAAACCGGTAGGTCATCCGGGATACACCGTTGACCAGAGAATAGCTGGTTGTGGAACGAGGTATGGTTGATACGAACCGAACCCCTTCAGGCTCCTGAACCACAGGGCGGGAGACATTGCGCGGTTCACGGCTGGTTACGGTAAAATCGAGCGTAAACCGTTCGCCTACGGTGATATTTCCGGTCGATACGGTGGCATTTACACGGAGATCGCTCGCCACGGCCTCTCCATCCGGCATCCACAGAGCCGCTCCGGTGAGCCATACCATGACATACACAAGCAGGCATACAGCTTGTCTGATGCAAAAAAAGCGGCTTCTGGAAAAAGTCTGGCTTAAGCGTAGAAACCGGTTAATGGATAGAGTCCGACTTATGCATAGAATCTGGCTTCTGAATAAAGTCTGGCTTATGCATAGAATCCGGTTTATGCAAGCACTGCGGTCCATGCAAGCAGCGCGGCCGGAATAGTTGTGCGTGTGTGTACCCGTCATGGGATCATTTACCAGTCTTTTTCCCGGGGATCGGCCGGATCGTGCTGACGTCTTTTGAAATCCTTTATCAGCTCTTTTTCGATCTGTTCCAGCGCATTCATGATATCTTCGGCATGTTCAAGCTGTTCCTGAGTAATTTCAGGTGGGGGGCTTGGTGACTCATCGGAAGGGGGTTGCTCTTCAAACTCCGGGGAAGCCGGCATCTGATCTTCCATTCCCTCCGGTTGCTGTCGGGGTGGTGGCGGTTGTTGCGATGGGTCCTGTTCCGGCGGCTCGGGCTCCTGCTGCATCAGACGTCGTCGAATCAATTCATAGTTGAATTTTGCGTCCTCATCATGGGGATTCCTTTGGAGGCTTTGGCGAAAGTTTTCCATGGCGTGCTCGTTTTCTCCGGTTTGTCCGTGCAGATAGCCAAGATTGTAGTGCCCCGGTGCTTGTTGTTCCGGATCATCGGCACGAATCAGGTACTGACGGTATGCCTCGGTCGCCTCTTCTGTTTTATTCTGGCGCACAAGGGCATTGCCCAGATTGAACAATGCTTGTGCATTGTCCGGGTTTTGTCTGAGCAGTTCCCGGTACATCCTTTCGGCGCGCCCGTAATCACCGGCTTCGTAGGCTTCATTCGCCTGTCTGAGTGACGCCCCCCGCCTGTCCGGGCTGCTGTCGTTTTCACTCGTACTGACGCTCTGGCCAGCTGCAGAGAGTATGAAGAAAAGGGTTGCCAAGGCCCAGAATTGAAGTCTCATGTTTGATCAGTATAAAAGCGTTCCATGGTGATGGCGGAGTCAGAGCTGATCGGCAACAGACAGTGTTTCGTCGTCCATTTTCATGTTGTTGAACACACTGCCCACATCGTCAATATCCTCCAGAAAACTCATCAGCTTGAAATTGGTCAGGGCAGTATTGGCATCCAGCTTGACCTCGGTGCGGGGGATCCACTGCAATTCGGCGTTACTGATAATGTAGCCTTTTTCCTCGAGGTGTTTTCGAACACTGTAGAGATCTTCCCTCCGGGTCGACACTTCCAGTGTTTCCGGATCCTCATCGTTGATGTCCTCTGCTCCGGCATCAATAGCTTCCAGGAGCAGCCCCTCCTTATCGATGCTTTGTCCGGGAATATGAATAATCCCTTTCTGATCGAACAGGTAGGCTACAGAGCCGCTGGTCCCCAAGTTCCCGCCAAACCGGGTAAAGGCGTGGCGCACTTCACCGACGGTTCGTTTCGGATTGTCGGTGGTTGCTTCGACGAAATAGGCAACACCTCCGGGTCCGTATCCTTCGTATACTACTTCTTCAATTCGGTCCCCGCTGTCCAGCTCACCGGTTCCTTTTTTGATGGCCCGTTCAATGTTGTCTTTGGGCATGTTGCTGGCTTTGGCATTGTCAATGGCAAGGCTCAGCCGGGGGTTTCCGGCCGGATCTCCGCCGCCCAGCCGGGCTGCAATAGTCAGCTCCCGGATGATTCGGCTGAAAACTTTTGAACGTGCCGCATCAATGCCTGCTTTTTTGCGCTTGATGGTTGCCCATTTGGAGTGTCCTGCCATGGCTGTATGCTGTATGAATGTCACCAGGCTCTCAACGTGAGATTTGGCCTGGTCGAAGTTGCCGGATGTCTTTGAGATTTATGAAAACCGGTATCTTTGCAATATACGAGGAACGCAGATTCCTAAAAAATTAACAGGGAATTGTGTAACTTGGAAGTACATATGCTGACATATGCCCGACTTATGGCTGGTGCAAGTTGCCCGACTTTTTATGGATTCGGGCAGGTTGCCTGAACATCTGGCAGGTGTAGGCTGCCTGGTTTTTCGGATTCGGGCAGGTTGCCTGAACATATGATTGGATTTTGAATTAGATCACCCATTATACGGATTTAACGACGTTTGCAGGCGGGTCGGTAAATATAACGAGAGGCGAATGAACATCGGTATCGTACTATATCCCACCTATGGAGGCAGCGGGGTTGTGGCCACTGAATTGGGCAAGGGGCTCGCTGAGCGCGGCCATCATGTCCACTTCATCAGCTATGCCCGACCAATGCGGCTCAATGAGTTTCATGAAAACATCTCTTTTCATGAGGTCAGTTTTTCGGCTTATCCGCTGTTTGAGTATCCGCCCTATGACCTGGCACTTGCCAGTCAGCTTGTCGATATCATACGTTATCAGAAACTCGACCTCGTCCACGTGCATTATGCCATTCCCCATGCCACATCGGCATGGCTGGCCAACCAGATACTGGCCGAAGACGGAAAACAGGTCCCCTTTATTACTACGTTGCATGGCACAGACATCACCATTGTTGGCAGTGATCCCAGCTATGCGCCGGTGGTTACTTTCTCCATCAACAAAAGTGATGGCGTGACAGCGGTATCCAACTATCTGAAGGAGGAAACGAACCGCCGTTTTAACATTGAAAAAGAGATCGCCGTAATACCGAACTTCATAGACTTGAAGCGATTCCGCCGGACCGAGAAGAGCCATTTTAAAAAAGCTTTGTGTCCGAACGGGGAAAAAGTGCTCGTCCATGTAAGCAACTTCCGCGAGGTAAAGCGGGTTCGTGACACCGTCGAGATCTTTCACCGGGTACTGAAGGCGGGCATCAAGGCGCACTTGCTGCTGGTAGGTGACGGACCCGACCGTCAGCTCGTGGAGAACCGTTGCCGGCAGCTTGGTATCTGTGGCAATGTGCGTTTCCTCGGCAAGCAGGAGAAGGTTGAAGACATTCTCTCAATTGCGGATCTGTTTCTCATTCCCTCGGGCTCGGAGACTTTTGGGCTGGCGGCTCTGGAAGCAATGAGTTGCAGCGTACCCGTAATCAGTTCCGATATCGGCGGGCTTCCGGAGCTGAATCTGCATGGCGAAACGGGCTATTTGTGTTCGCTGGGTGATGTGGAGGCCATGGGTAATTATGCCGTCCGCTTACTGTCCGATGAAGAGGAGCACAGTCGTTTTTCGCGCAACGCCCGAAAAAGAGCAGAGTTTTTTGAGATCGAAAAGGTTGTAAATCAATACGAGTCGTACTATCTGGAGATCATGAGTCGCTCAGAGCCAGAGTGACCTCGCGGGCAGCTTCCTGAAACTCAACGGCACCGACAACATCCAGTCCGCTTTTATCCAGAAGCTGTTTGCCTTCCTCGGCGTTGGTGCCCTGAAGACGGACAATAATGGGGATGTTTTTCAGTTTGTTTGCGATTTCAGGGTCTTTAACGGCCTCGATGATACCACTGGCAACGCGATCACAGCGGACAATCCCACCGAAGATGTTGATGAGTATGGCTTCCACATTGGGATCCTTGAGGATGATCCTGAATCCGTTTCGGACGGTATCAACATTGGCGCCCCCGCCCACATCCAGGAAGTTGGCAGGATCGCCGCCGGCCAGTTTAATGATATCCATGGTTGCCATGGCCAGACCCGCACCGTTGACCATGCAGCCCACATTGCCGTCCAGCTTGATATAGTTCAGGTCCGACTCTGCCGCTTCGCGCTCCAGGGGGTCTTCTTCGGATTTGTCACGGAGTTCTCCTATTTCCGGTTGCCGGAACAATGCGTTGTCATCGAAGTTGATTTTTGCGTCCAGAGCCACAATATCGTGATCATCGGTCAGTGCCAGCGGGTTGATTTCAATGATGGATGCGTCGGTTTCATTATAGGCCGTGTACAGGGCGGTGATGAATCGTACGGCTTTCTTGTAGGCTTCTCCGGTGAATCCCAGGCAGAATGCCAGACGCCGCGCCTGGTGCGCCTGGAGCGGCAGTCCGGGCTCAACCCATTCCTTGATAATTTTTTCAGGGGTTTCTTCGGCCACTTTTTCAATTTCCACGCCACCCTCGGTGGAAACCATGATCACGTTCTGGTTGCGGGTGCGGTCGAGCGTCACTCCAACGTAATACTCTTTCTGGATGCTGATTCCTTCGGTGATGTAAAGCCGCTCCACCTTCTTGCCTGCCTGCCCGGTCTGAATGGTGACCAGTGTATCACCAAGCAGGCATTCGGCGGCCTGTCGGACCTCTTTGAGGGTATTGGCCAGAATGACTCCCCTGGCTCCGGTCTTGATGGTGCTCCCTTTTCCGCGACCTCCGGCATGGATCTGGGCTTTGACGACATAGAGACCGGCGCCTTTCAGTTTGAGTGTCTCAGCAGCTTCTACTGCCTCCTCGACACTGAAGGCGGCAATACCTTCCGGAACGGGTACGTGATATGACTTCAGGAGTTCTTTGGCCTGGTATTCGTGGATATTCATGATCTTTGGTTTTTTTGGGTAACAGGCAAGCCTGTCAGGCAACAGGCGCAATTTACAAAGAAAGACCTAACTTGCCACGGAAGAAATTGGGCGTGTTTGAGTCCGGTGCCATTGTGTACCCGATTATTTTGGGGACCTCCCGGCCTTTTCGGTATGCGAAGTATTACTTGCGCTCGGAAACAAGAATATCAGCCACGGCTTCCCAATGTTCACATACAAAATCGGCCGTAGAGTTTTTTTGGTCGTTTTTATTGAAGCCGGTATAGAGCACGGCACCCATGCCCATGCTTTTGGCACCAACAATATCTGTTTGCTGGATATCACCCACATGCCATGACAAGGCCGGGTCGGCGCCGGTGGATTGCAGTACGTATCGATAGGGTTTCGGATGCGGCTTGCTTACTCCCATCTCATCACTGAAGGCGAAAGCATCGAAATATTGCAGCAGGCCAATCTGATCCAGATACTTTCGCAGTATGGTTCCGGGAGAGAACATGGTATCGGAGATCAGTCCGATCCGATAATAGCGGCTCAACTCCTCAAGAGCTTTTTTGATACCGGGGGCCGGTTCGGGAGGTCCTTCATAGAGAGACTCCTGAAAAGTAGCGGTGAGCTCTTCAATATGTTTTTCTTGGGCCGGTATATTCAGATGAACCAGCATTCCCCGGACAAGTTCTTCGGTGGTCAGAGTCCGCTGGTTACCAAGCCACTCCACATCAAAAGCTTGCGAAACGGCTTTACGTGCCTGTTGTATTTGTTCCTCATTGGGGTTTTTATCGTAGATACGGGCGATCGATCGCAGTCCCCGTATTCGTGCCTGGGTACGGTTTACCCCGTTGGATCGGTGACACACCAGGGTGTTCCAGAAATCAATACTGACCATTGAATTTTTCATAATGCACACGAACAATACAGCATGATAAATCATTCGTTTGTCAATGAAAAGAGGTAGTTGTATTTTTAAAGCCGAATCTCACCAAAACCCACCTTGCTTCGTCGTGAAGGCTCAAATACTACGTACCGGGGAAGAGCTTGACCGCACGTATATGCGTCTGGCCCATCAATTTGTGGAGCCTTTCGAACGGCTGGATACGCTGGCGATTATAGGAATGCAGACGCGGGGCGTGGATATTGCCCGGCGGATTCATGGGTACATCCGGCACTTTTATTCGGTGGATCTGCCCCTGGGTATTCTGGACACCACGTTTTATCGTGATGACTTCCGTACCCGGATGAAGATGCCAACGGTACAGATCACCGATATACCGTTTGATCTGTTTGGCAAGGACTTGGTGCTGGTAGATGATGTGCTTTACACCGGCCGAACCGTCCGGGCCGCGATGGATGCGCTCATGAGTTTTGGCCGGCCGTCCAGTGTGCGTTTTTGCTGCATGGTTGACCGGGGACATCGCGAACTTCCGGTGATGGCGGATTATGTGGGTATGCATGTGCCCACCCATCTCAACGAGGAGATCCGGGTGGAGACGATGCCACAGGATGGCAGGGAGGCAGTTCTTGTGGTAACCAAAGCACAGGAGCAGACATTATGACGGTGCGAATCGATGAGGCCTATGAATTCCCGCACCGGCACCTGCTGGGCCTGAGGGACTATTCTTCCAGGGATATTCTTCATGTGCTGGATCAGGCCTCGAACTTCCTGGAGATACTCAACCGGCCCATTCCGAAGATCCCTACGTTGCGAGACAAGACGATTGTCAATCTTTTCTATGAAAACAGCACCCGCACACGGCTCTCCTTTGAACTGGCGCAGAAACGGATGGGTGCCGATGTCGTGAACTTTTCCAGTAGTTCCTCCAGTGTGAGCAAGGGCGAGACACTCCGGGATACGATACGGAATATCGAATCCATGAAAATTGATATGGTCGTGGTCCGGCACCCGAGTCCTGGTGCTCCTCATTTCATTACCCGTTGTGTGGAAGCCGCTGTCCTGAATGCCGGCGACGGAGCTCACGAACATCCGACACAGGCGTTGCTGGACCTGTTTTCCATCCGGCAAAGGACTGGCCGTCTTGAGGGACTGAAGGTGGTTATCATCGGGGATATCAGCCATAGCCGTGTGGTTCGGTCCAATATCATTGCCATGACGCGATTGGGGATGGAAGTTGTCTTGTGCGGTCCGCGGACCATGATGCCTCTTTTTGTCGAGGAGATGGGAGTGCGGGTTTCATACCATCTGGAAGAATGCCTGGAGTGGTGCGACGTAGCCATGGCCTTGCGAATTCAGCTGGAAAGGCAGGGAGGAGGTCTCTTTCCCTCCCAGCGTGAATATCATGAGCGCTTCGGTATCAAAAAAAGACACCTGAAAGAATTTCCACATTTTGTCATCATGCACCCGGGCCCGATCAATCGGGGGGTGGAACTGGAAAGCGAGGTGGCGGATGACCCCCGGGCGATCATCCTGAACCAGGTCACCAACGGCTTGGCTGTGCGAATGGCCTCCCTCTACCTGCTTTCGGGTGGGAAGCGCGGACCATCATGATTTCGGCGACGGAGACCGCCTGCGTCTTTGTCACCGCATATCGGGATCATTTCTGAACAATAGGCCATCGGTATGGAATTTAGAGATTGTGCCGTGCTTTTCAGGATTTGCCGTTTCAGTATAACCTCTTTTGGAACACGTAATCGGGATATGGAGCAGGATGGGGCATATTGGCTCCGTTGCTTTCCATATTGTATATTGCCTGTTCGTTATCCATTCATATAACCATATTTGTCCGGTCATTAATAATTGTATCCGCTCTAATCTATCCAGTATCCGCTCATAATCAATCCAGCTCATAATCAATCCAGTCCATAATCATATCAGCCCATAATCATACCAGCCCATGTTCCAGAATATCCTGATTTTTGTGAAACGGGAACTGACGTCGTCACCCCAAAATCTGTTTCGGGACCGGCCGCCGGTGTTTCTCTCCGTCATGCGGACATCGCTCAGGTCCGTGTACACCTTTTTGTTGTTTTGCTTTGCCGCCGGTGGGGGTTATGCACAGGTAACCAGCCATACCACTCCGGTTGATGGCATCAAAGAGAATGTGCCCCGGGTCCATGCCTTCACGAATGCCACCCTTGTAACTTCACCGGGAGAAGTCATATACGAAGTGACCCTGGTTATCCGTGACGGGGTCATTGTTTCGGTTGGGGATCGGCCAGTGATTCCCGGTGACGCGCGCATTCATGACATGGAAGGCAAAACCATTTATCCCGGCTTCATTGATGCCTGGTCATCGGCAGGAATGGGTTCTGCCGGCGAGAGTTCCGCTGGTATGGAAAACGCCCGGGGTACGCAATCCTGGAATCCGCAAGTCCGGGCTCATATCCGTGCGGAGGATTTGTATGACCCAATGGATGAAAAAATCGGCAAACTGCGTTCCCAGGGTTTTACCTCGGCACTGGTCGTACCCGGTCCGGGAATATTCCGCGGACAGGCCGCTTTGGTAAGCCTGGGTAAGGGCAAAGCTTCTCTGAGTGTCATGCACCCGGATGTTGCCCACGTCGTTTCACTGAACCGAAGCAGGGAAGCTGGCTCTGGTTATCCGACCTCACCTGCCGGTGCCATGGCGCTTATACGGCAGACCCTTCTTGATGCGCAATGGCACGATCAGGTCCACCGAATCTACCGTGATAACCCGGAGGGAATTGAGCGTCCGGAGATCATAGCGCCGCTGGCCGCTCTTGAAAAGGCTGCCAGAGGACAACATCCTCTGCTTTTCGAAACCAACAGCGAGGAAGAACTGCTGCGTGTTTTGAAGCTGGCCGGGGAGTTCCCCGTGACGACATGGATCCGTGGCAGCGGTCACGAATACAAAGTACTGGAGTTGCTCAAAAAAAACGATATTCCGCTGATACTTCCGCTAAATTTTCCGGAAACCCCGGATGTCCGAACCCCCGAAGATGCCATGAACCGAAGTCTGGCAGAACTTCGGCACTGGTATCTGGCCCCCGAGAATCCTGCTAGACTGGACCGGGCGGGTATCCCTTTTGCGCTAACGGCGGATGGTCTTTCGGATCCATCCCGTTTTCTGGATCAGCTTAGGGAAGCGGTACGGGCCGGACTGGATCCGCAAACAGCGCTGGAGGCGCTGACCACCCGGCCGGCCCGCATGCTCGGAGTTGAGCGCATGACGGGTGCTTTGAAACCGGGCCTGGCCGCCCATTTCGTGGTAACCGATGGGGATCTGTTCGGGGAGAAAACCCGGGTGCTCGATGTCTGGGTGGATGGAAATAGGTACCGGGTGCATTCCGGCCCGGAAATCGATCCGGCAGGAACCTGGGCCCTGGCGGCTTCGGATGCCGGTTTGAATATGGAAATCCGGCTTGAAAAAGAACGCCGCGACCGCTATGGGGGCTCGGTAGTTCTGGGTGAAGCCGAAGCCAGACTACTTTCCGCCACGATAAGTCCGGCAACCGGGCGTCTTCATATTGATCTTCCGGGAGACCTGTTCCGTCTGGAAGGACGCGTGCGCCTGAGTGCCTCACTCAGCGGTGACGAACTGTTCGGCTGGACCGAGATGCCGGGAGGGAGTGTCTTGCAGTGGAATGGCCGGAGAACAGCCATCCCAGAACCAAATGACACGAAAGCGGAGAACTACGAGGAAACGGACGGCAACAAGGAGTTGGAAGAGAGAGCGGCTCTCTCCGATACCGGAAGCAGAGTCACTGCCGAAACCGGAAAGAGTGTCACTGCCGAA
>SLHZ01000342.1 GCA_007135895.1 Balneolales bacterium
AAAGCCCAAACCTGCCAGCACGGGGTATCCCTGGGCATAATCGAAGACAAACGCGGCAAGGTAGTACTCCCCGTTTCGGACATTGTCAATACGGTAGTACCCGTATTCATCCAGAATGGATCCGGCATAGCGCATGCCCTCGAGATAATCATAGCTTTGGCCGGTGAGAAAAAACGGGTTGTCAAGCAGCGTGACGATCGTCCGGTATTGGGGGCCACGGCTGTCATGCTGATAGTCGTCTTGCCACCACTGACCCGGGCTGTAACCCGGAATTCCATCCGAAAAGAGATTGCCGGTAACGATTTGTGGCGAGAAATCGGGCCGGGTTGTATAATTGATTGGCAAGGCGTCGTCAAGCCGGCTGCCGCTAAGCCCTTCTGTGGCCATGAAGAGCCAGACGTAGTCGGTGTTTTCTTCGTGCTTGATATCATAATTGACCGTGTTCTGCTCCTCGTTCAGCCACATGTTTCTGATTTCCAGGGAGTGTCGTGGCAGAATGAAAAGCTGGTTGCCAACGGCATGTGGTGCGACCGTATGATAGTGAAGGCCATCGTTGAAGCCGAAATGGGCGATCATTTCCAGTGGTACCTGTGCCGAATGATCCTCAGGATGGCTGTCGGTGTAATGAAGGGTGTGGGGCGGGTGTGTCGGAGAATCTTCCCAGGTATCCACTTCTTTATACAGCAGTGTGCCGTTTTCGGCGTCCACCAGAAAAAAGGCCCTGTTGATAACACCGATGTGACGATCATGATCCCAGGTGAAGGAGAAAAAGTAGATTTCCCAGAAGGGAGGAGCATCTTCATCCAGAATATCCTCGAACTCAAAATAAAACGAACTGAGGGTGTAGTTGAGATCGTACCAGGAATCCGGCTGAAGCAACGTCAACAGACTGTCGAGGCCGGAATGGCGCACGGTAGTCAGGGCATTTTGACTGGAGACAAAAGTATCCGGCAGTGTCCTGATGTCCTCAAATCCAATCCCCTCCGGAGGCCCTTCGTCATCCTTCGCGTCATCCATAAGATCTGAAAAGTGTACTATTTCATGGATGAGAACCTCTTCTTCCATGACGATGACAAAATGTACGAGCGAGTCGGCATCTTCAAGAAACAGGCATTCCCAGAAATAGCTTTTTCCCGTCGGTTCCGGTACAGGTAGCGATTGCAGCTGTTTAAAGAAATCGAAAGGAAGACTGGAGTCTTCTCCGAACAGCATGACAGGACGGGCGGCGGGGTGGTTTTCCTGCACGAAATTTTTGGCTGTTGCAAAAGCCTCCGTAGCGTCTGTCGGATTGGCCAGTTCGGGCAGGAATCCATAAAGGGTGATATCGATGTTGGTGAGATTGCTTTCCGTCACGGTGATGGTGGCGAACTCATCGTCATCATCCAACAGCAGTCCGACGGCATAAATATCCGTCCGGTATCTTTGTGATGTCTCCTTGAAGAGCAGGGAAACGACATAATATTCTCCTGGGCGGACGTTTTGGATGCGGTAGGATCGGGTTTCGGGATCTGCGATGGCCGCATTAACCAACTGGTCTCCGGGGCCGTCGCCTTCATAATCCGGATCCATCCAGTCCAAATCGGTCATCAGCCAGACCGCGGCGTATCCCCAGTTGTGTGGATCTTCGACAGAAGCCTGTCCGGACGCGATATTGCCGTCTCTGAGATTAAGGGCGGCAAGCGAACCGCTTTGGAGGAATGGTTTTCTTCCGGGAAGGTTTTGCGGAGGCGCTTCTCTTTCGATCGGTGTCGAAAGCAGGGCTTTTTCGCTGGCGGACCCGTTTATACCAAAGAAGCGCTCGATCTTTTCGAGCAAGAGGGCCTGTTCGTCAGATGACGGCTGTCCGCCCGCCTTCATAAACAGGAAATTCGGGATATTTTTGTAGGAGAGCGATCCTTCTATCGTCAAGCCCGAGGCCGCCGTTTTGGTGGTGTAGTTGAGGACATACATTTTTTCCGACACATCCCGATCCTGGGCCACAAGTCCCAGAATAAACCAGGTGTAATCAGTGTCAGGCTGATGAGTGACGTTGAAGGAAACACTTTTTCCATCCGCACCCTGCTGGATTCCGTGAATGCTGATGGCCTGTTGCGGTCGAACATGAAAGAAGTCCGTACCGACCACGTTGGGGTCAATCGCCTTGTTGAAGGTGAAGGTGACGGTTGTTGTCAGGGCGACGTTTACGGCCATATCCTCCGGTGAGCTGGAGAGCATTTGGAGGCTCTGGGCGTTTAGGGGTGCGGCAGAGAGCGCAAGGCAGAAGACCAGTAGCGTAAGTGTCCATGACAGACTGTCGCGGTATCTGCTGTTTTGTACATGGTAAGTTTCCATAGCAGGGTATAGTTTAGGGAATGGAATGTCAGAGAAACGGCGTTTTTTTTACCCAGGGGCGTTTGAGCGACTATATAGATGATAAACGAATTGATCAAGGAAATTATTAATGATAATATTTGAATTAGTCAATATTAATTCCCTGGCTGTTAACAGAATATTTGGCGATATATTTAGAATGTACAAAAAAGCGTACAGGAATGTTATTAGTCGTATTTATGGCATATATAAAGGTGTTCAAAACAACGTCAATTAATATGCAGCATGGATCGGCACAATCCATTTTCTACCAAGAGGTTGGTTCTGTGCCTCAAAAAAGAGAATAGGAGATGAATCTCTGGTGGTTCAATCGTCGCTCCGCTCCCTGGCGTGATTACAAGGGAATGCTAAGGCTTCCGCCGGGTTGTCCTGTGAAAGGGGCAAATCATGGAGAATCAGACATGGTTTGCCGGGAGGGCCTCTGATTAATGAAGACAGATAGCCGGTTTGCCGGGAGGGTGCTCAGGTTATCGTGGAAGGCGCTCTGCCATATCTGCTACGACATAGGTCATGACGGCAACGGCAGCGACACATTTGGCAACCTCGTCGGGGTCAAGCTTGTCAATAGTATCTTTGGCCGAATGATGGTACCAGAAATATTTCTCTATGTCGACATCCAGGCCCATAATCGGAATGCCTTCACGTGACAGGGCATTGATATCGACGGTCCCCCAAGCGCCTTTGCGCAGATACATCTCTCCCATCGGTTGCATCAGCGCGGCAACAGGTTCCAGCATTGTAAAG
Source organism: Balneolales bacterium (assembly GCA_007135895.1). GTDB lineage: Bacteria > Bacteroidota > Rhodothermia > Balneolales > Natronogracilivirgulaceae > SLHZ01. The sequence goes on from SLHZ01000342.1 coordinate 3,115, forward strand.
GCCTCGTCGCTGCCCACGAATCCAAAGCCACGCGGCTCAAAAACACCAAGGTCGACTTCAAAAGCCAGTTGATGACGCTCCACCTCGTCTTTTTGCAGGACTTTGTCACGGTAAGCGCGTCCGCCGGCGACACCGATTTCTTCATTTGTCCACAGTACCAGGCGGATGGTTCGCCGCGGCTTGAGCCCCATTTCATGGATCAGACGGAGTGCTTCCCAGGTTACAATTACGCCCCCGCCATCGTCCATGGCGCCGTGTCCGATGTCCCAGGAGTCAATGTGCCCCCCAATAACCACAACTTCATCCGGAAATTCGCTTCCGGGCAGTTCGGCAATGACATTGCGGGACAAGGCCGGCTGCTCCATGGTTTCGGCTTCCATATAGAGTGTGACGGTTGCCGGGTCGCTTCGTTGATCAAAGCGGTGAAGCAACATGGCGTCTTCAGCAGAAATTGACGCCGCGGGTATCTTTGGGACGTTGTCCGAGTAGCGCATCGTGCCGGCATGGGGGTGACCCATGGAGTTGGGGCTTACGGCGCGGACCAGTACGGCCAGGGCGCCGTGGGCCGAGGCGCGGTCGGCTCCCCATACCCGATACTGTACCGACTGTCCGTAATCCACATAGGCCTGGTTATAGACCACGATTTTACCCTTTATCTCATCCTGACGCTCTTCAAGTTCTTCGAAGCTTTCAACCACCAGTGTCGGTGCGGTGATACCTTCCGGCGGGGTAGCGACACTCATCCCGAATCCAAGCATCGGCAGGTCCTTTTCATATGGTGTTAGCATACGGGCATGTTCGTTGCCGCGGACCCAATGCGGCACTTCGACAAGCTGACTGCGAACTTCCGGGATACCGTCGGCTCGCAACGCTTCCATGGTCCAGTCGATGGCATCCTCCAGCATTTGAGAGCCGCTGTGCCGGTGAGGGAAATAGTCGGTAAACCAGGTTAACCGTTCGAAAGCATGATGAGAGGATGTAGCTCTGCTGATGATTTTCTCTGTCGTCTGGGCATATCGTTCTTCTATGGTTTTTTGGGCTTTATCAGAAGATGATTTTGCCGTTACCGGTGCGAAACCAAAAGCATATGTAATCAGAAGCAGAATAAGGGGAAGGGAGAGGCGGTGCGCAATGGAATACATGATAGTTCAGAATATATTTAGAGCAGTGGTTTGCCAATTTCCTGGGGCAATTGGTCGCAAAGCCCCCAAAATACAACCCTTTGTCAAAAAAGGAAGTTAAAAGTGGTAAAAGCTCTCGATTATCACTACTTTATTATTTAAAGTTATTTTTTTGGGAATGAATTACGATTTTGAGGCGTACATTTATCAATTCTGTGTTATCAACTCCAGTAAACGACGTATGCGACTCACTTGATGAGCAAGGCAGAGATATTTGACATTATTATCGCCGGTGCCGGTGCCGCCGGTTTGAGTTTGCTGCAATTCCTGATGAATGACAGCAAGACCTCGGGAATGCGTGTACTGCTTGCAGACCAACGATTAAAGCCGGAAAGAGATAAAACCTGGTGTTTTTGGGATGATCGGGCCCTGCCGGACAGCCATCTTTTGGCCCATTCCTGGGATACTCTTGGGGTCCGCGCGCTGGGCCGGGACTTTGAGATGCCGCTCTCGCCCTTTCAATATCACTGCATGCGCAGTGATGACTATGCAAGAGAGATTCTGAATCGTGCCCGCAACAGCCCAAATGTCACACTGATTCAAACCGGTATTGAGGATTTTTCACCGGACGAAAAGGGTGCGGCCATGTATACTCCATATGGAACCTTTAAATCACCCTACATTTTTCAAAGTGCCTTGAAGGTGCCCGATTTCGAGCATATGAGGGTCGATATCTCGCTTCGGCAGCATTTTCTTGGGTGGCAGATAAAAGCCGACCGGCCGGTTTTCAATCCGAACAAGGCTACATTTATGGATTTTGATATACCTCAGAAACAAGCTGTAACATTTGCATATGTCCTTCCATTCAGCGATCGCGAGGCCCTGGTGGAATACACCTTTTTTTCCTGCTCCTTGCTATCAGAGAAGGAGTACGAGCAGGGCCTGGCAGACTATCTTTCGGACAGATATGATCTGCGTAGCGAGGATTATAAGATTTTATACCGGGAAAAAGGCGTTATTCCAATGGAAGACCGCCGTTATCCGGCCCTGTACTGCGACCGGGTCTGGAATATTGGTACGATGGGTGGTTTGACAAAACCTTCTTCTGGTTATACGTTCTCACGTATCCGTCAGCACAGCGCCCGCATTGTAGACGCACTTGCCGAAGGACGAGACCCCGCTATCCGACCCGCCTCCAGCTATCGATTCCGGGTCTATGACATCATGATGCTGTACCAGATCTGGCGTCATCCGGAAACCGCCGTTCAAATTTTCCACGATTTATTCCACAAGAACCGGATTGAGCTCATTTTACGTTTTCTTGAAGAAAAAACGCATCCCCTTGAGGAGATCCGGCTGTTCTCTTCTTTGCCATGGTATCCCTTTTTCCAGTCGATTTACAAGATGAAGAGGCGCATTTTTTCCGGAGCCTGATTCGCAGTGATAATTTCGCAACTAATTGTCTGACAACATGCAGAGCAGAGCCAAAAGCAAATGCTTGTTGCAAAAATTCAGATTAGGAAAAATTAAAGATTAATAATTCTTAATTAAATAATTATTATATATGCTCAATAATTTGAATTATGTAATATTGTTGACAAGATTGTGTGTTTTTTATATTGTAAAAACAGAGTATTTAATAATGTAATTTTGTGCAAGAAAATGTTTTTGGATACAGACTGTACAAAAATAGTGATCGTATATTGTTAAATACAGGTATGTGTTAGCTTTATATTATTGATTAATAATTGTTTAGTTACAATTAAAAGTTGGTGCAGGCTGATATAAGCTGAGTGTTACAACCATCTAAAAAATAAAATGAAACTGAAGAAAAAGACAGGAAAAGAAGGTCGCATATTTAATCCGGGTAGTTACCATTGGAAAGCGCATTTTTGTTTCTGTTTATTC
>SLHZ01000205.1 GCA_007135895.1 Balneolales bacterium
CAGCATCTCGGCCCATGCATTGCTTGATATTATCAACGATATCCTGGATCTCTCCAAGATTGAGGCGGGCAAGCTTGACCTTGAGATGATCGAATCGGACCTTCTGCTTTTCCTTGAGGAGACCTGTGACATACTCAAGTACCAGGCAGCCAGCAAAAAGCTGGAGTTACTGCTCAACCTGCCTCCTGATCTGCCACAAAGTGCGGTTATTGACCCGATTCGCCTGAGGCAGATCCTGGTCAACCTGCTCAGCAATGCCATCAAATTCACCGAAACCGGCGAGGTGGAGCTTCGGGTCACTTACAAACAGCAAAAAGATGAGAGGGGCCGACTTCATTTCAGTGTCCGTGATACCGGCATCGGCATTTCAAAAGAGCAGCAGAAAAAGCTGTTCCGGGCATTCAGCCAGGTGGAGTTGTCTACCACAAGGAAATACGGCGGAACCGGCCTGGGCCTCAGCATCTCCCACATCCTTGCGGAAAAGATGGGATCCCGAATCCATGTGGAAAGCGAACCCGGTAAAGGGTCCGAGTTTTTCTTTTCCATCGAAACGGAATGCCGCCACGGAGTCCGGTTTGATCCATCGGAGGTCGGCAATATCCGCAAGGCCCTGCTGGTCGACGACAACGATAAAAGCCGCGGCATTCTGGAACAATTGTTAACAAGCTGGCAGATCAGTGTCACGGCCTGTGAAAACGGCCTGGCGGGACTCAATGCCCTGGAAAATTCCGGTCCGTATGACGTCCTGATCATCGATTATCATATGCCCGTCCTGGATGGGCTGAAAACCATTTCCATGATCCGGGAGATACTGCAGATACCTGCCGAAGGGCTGCCTGCGGTGCTGCTTCACCGGTCCTCCGACAATGCTTCGGTACTGGAAGAGTGCAAGGAGCTTGGTGTGAGTTATACCCTCATCAAACCGGTCCGGGCATCAGATCTGTTTCAGCAGCTCAAGCACATTGGCAACCTGGAGGTTCCTCTGCCCGCCGGAGACACTCTTCAGCTGCCGGGGGAAGAAATCGTCCCGATCCGTCTGAGTAAACCGAAGACCTTTCGAATCCTGATCGCCGAAGATGTGGATGTGAATCTTGAGCTCATCCGTTCAATGGTAAAAATACTGATCCCGGAAGCTGAAGTAGTAGAAGCGGTTAACGGAAAGGAAGCCGTGGAACAGTTTCAAAAAAGTCCGGCCGATCTGGTTTTGATGGATGTCCGGATGCCCGTGATGGATGGTCTGGAAGCCACGGCAAAAATACGGGAAATCGCTGCCGGAGGCACCGTGAGTCCTGTCATAGTGGCGCTTACCGCAGGTGCCCATCAGGATGAAAAAGAGCGTTGCCTGGGGGCTGGAATGGATGCTTTTCTGACCAAGCCAGTCAACAGGGAGGTCCTGCGGGAAATAATCGGCAAACAGGTATCTGCCCTTGGCAAAGGAGTTCTTGAGGGAAAGGGCAATCCGGAAACTAAAGACGGTCAGGAGAAAGAGGAAACCGCAAGCAGCCCGGAACCGGTATTCAACAGGGAGGAATTTCTCGAACAGATCGGGGAGGACCATGCCATGATGTCACTAATCCTTGAGAAGTCACGAGTGAACCTGGAAGAAAAAATCAGCGGTCTGCTTGGCGCCCTGGATGCAGACGATCATGAAGCTATCCGTTCGCACGCCCATGCCATCAAGGGGATCTGTCTGAATCTCTGTTTTGAGCGCATGGCTTCACTTATGAAAAAAATCGAACGGTCCGCGCCGCAAAAAGACGGAGCTTCCGAATCCATTGCCATGTCGGTCCGCCTGGAGTGGGATCTGCTGAAACAGGAGTTTTCATGAAATAAGGCCATGTTGGTCTTATTGTGCGGTATTGTTTTTTTTTTCAAATTAGGTACTGCATCCATTACACCCCTCTGCAAAACACAAAATGAGAAAGATAAAGGCGGTGCAGGAGCGGATCCTGCGCAATTATTTGTCCTTTGCTGCACAAACCCGGTTCGGGGAAAAGCACAGCTTTTCATCCATCAAAAGCTATGGCGAGTACCGAAAGCGGGTTCCGGTTTCCAATACCTCGGCCTTTCAATCGGACATAGAGCAGATGAGAGCAGGCCGGCCGGATGTCCTCTGGCCCGGCGTCACCCGGAAATTCGCTTTTTCCGCCGGCACGACGGGCATTCCCAAGCAGATCCCCCTCACACCCGAGCGTGAGGCCAGCGACAGATTATTCCTGAAAAGGGCGGTAATTTCTTATCTCAGGCAGTATCCATCGTCACTGTTCCGGGTATTGGGCAAACATCTGAGTTTACCGGGCCAGATCAAGGAAGATCCCGACAGACCGGGAGTAACATACGGGGAGATCAGCGGTTATCTGGCCAGCTTTGCACCCGAAATCCTTGTGCACTTCAATCTCATGTCCCGCCGGGATGCTGTAACTCTTGATTTTGACGAAAAGATGGCCCTGGCTCTGGATCGTGCTCTCAAATCCAATATCCGGGTCTTCACCACGCTTCCTTCGATCGGACTGCGTTTTTTCCAGATTCTACTGAATAAAACCGGAAAGCAAAACATGGGCGAGGTTTGGCCCGGATTCAAATTATTTGTCTGTGGCGGCGAACCATTGAATTCTTTCCGGAAGCATATAAGCAAACTGTTTGAGGGCAAAGAGATCCACTTTCTGGAAAACTACGGTTCCTCCGAAGGGTATTTTGCGTTCAACAGCTCTCAGGACCGAAATGACATGCAGCTGATGCTGGACAATAACATCTTTTACGAGTGGATACCTGATCCTTCCGAGAATCGTGACGATCTGCTGCATCAGGAAACCGTGCCAACCTGGGAAGTGGAAACCGGACGCAAGTATGCCATGGTCGTCACCAGCAACTCCGGACTATGGCGCTATCTGTTGTACGACCTGGTCATGTTCACCCGCCTCGATGAGCCACGTATCGTGGTTCCTGGCCGGGTCACCAACGTGCATGACCGTTACGGCGAAGCGATTGAATCCATCCATGTCAGGCAAGTGCTTGAAGAAGCCGTTCGCGAAACCGGCGGTATTTTCTCCAACTACAGCCTGGGTGTGATCATGGATTCGGAAAGAGACAACCCGACTCATATATGGTTCATTGAGTGGGCCGAAAAACCACAAGACATGCAGCATTTTGCCGAGCTGATTGACCACAATCTCATCCGCATCAATCGCAGCTACGAAATCAGGCGCAAAGGCGGCGCCATTTCACCGCCGCGTTTTTACGATCTTAACGGAAACGGCATGGGATCATGGCAGGAGAAGTTCTACAAAATAGGGGCCCAGACCAAGGTGCCGCGCATGATTCATGATGAAGAGCGCTGCCGTGATTTGATGAAACGCTGCCGGCGCTCAGTGTAAGAGGAGTCTTCTCTCTGCGCATTCTACAGCGTTTTTCAGCAGAAGTGCAACCGTAGTCGGACCCACGCCTCCCAGCCTGGGCGTGATCCATCCGGCAACCTCTTCAACCGATTCGTCAACGTCCGGAAGCAGCTTTTTCCCTTCCCATGAAATTCCACCGCTGATGACTACGGCTCCCGGTTTGACCATTTCAGGAGTCACAATACCGGGAATACCTGCGGCGGCAACCAGGATGTCGGCACGGCGCGTGTAGCCTGCGATATCAGGAACCCCGGTATGAACCACCGTGACCGCGGCATTGGCACTTTTTTGCTTCAGAGACAGCATCAGTGCCAGTGGACGACCCAGTGTCGGTCCGCGTCCAACGACTACAACTTCTTTGCCTTCTACCCGAATCTTGTAATGGGCCAGCATGGCAAGAATACCGGAAGGGGTACAAGGCCGCGGTCCCGGGTCTTGAAGTACGAGTTTTCCCAGGTTGACCGGATGCAAGCCGTCCCCATCCTTTTGCGGGTTCATGTGCCTTAAAGCTTCATTGAAGTCAAATCCTTTTGGAACCGGATTCTGAATGAGAAAAGCATCTACAGCTGGATCCGTGTTAAAAGCTCCGACGGCATCAAGAAGATCCTTCTGCCGGCGGTCTGAGCCGATTCGTATGTCAAAAGATTGCATGCCGACCCGCACGCAGGCTTCGTGCTTTTTTCTTACATAGCTGGCACTGGCCGGATCATCCCCCACCAGTATCGTACCGAGTCCGGGATGAATGCCCTTTTTTTTCAGTCTTGCAACCCTTTCCGACACTTCATTGAGAACCGATTCTGCCACAGGTCTTCCTTCCAGCCGCTGTGCCTTCATTAAAATCTCCTCTTTTTACACTTTAGTTTCAAATTTACCATACGGTTACAGTTTCCAGTCCCATGGTATGCCAAAAAACTGAATATGATTTCCCGGAATGCTCAGCAGTCATCCTGCTGGTTTTCTGTCTTACAGATCCGGCTTTTAAATCCGATTGTTCACTCCGATTGTTCACTCCGGCATGAGGGGACCGTTCCTCTTTTTTGCAGCCACCAGCGCGCAATACGGTGAAAGGGATCCACAGGATCGCAGAACATGAGCGGGCATCCGCCGACAATCGGAACAAGTCCAAGTCTTTTGCACTCGGCCAGCGCCTCATCGGAAACACTTCCCTGACCGAAAGAGCGGTGAAACCAGATCTTATCGACCCCGGATTCCGCGCATTGCCGGACAATCCGGGCGGACACGTCCGGATGGGTGGCAATCACCACACCATCCACGGTATCAGGAATGGCAGATATTTCAGGATAACATTGAACGCCCTCAAGCATATCGGCATTCGGATTTACGGGAATGGCGTCATAGCCGCAACGCATCAGCTTTTTCAGCACGGCATTCGCCGCAACATCGCCCTTTCGGGAAACTCCGACCACGGCGATTCTTTGTCCCCTGAGAAACTGTTCGATCAGATCGGGAAGTTGATTCATGAGTTCAGTAAATAGTGCAAACAGTCTGGCATGGAGCTCTTTTTTTTCTCCCATTCAACACTGTTTTGTCAGATAGCCATGACCTCCAGGGCAGCCACTACAGCTACGGCATTATCAAGGTCCATGGCAATATAAGGGAAAAAACAGAAAAGGAGATTCCTTCATGTTGGTGGTATGAGTACATGGCGATATCCAGAAAGTGTGCGGTACCTGACAAACGATAGATAATCCCGAGCAAACAAGTTCTGACTTTCCTATTTTCTCCATTGTACCGTTTCAAGACATCGTGCATACAGCCGATTCGTCACATGTCATTATTGCCGACTCATAAACCGGAGGATATTATGATGCCAACCGTAAAGTTTCAACGCTCTGTTCTGACTCTGCTGGCTTTTCTGGTGATTGCGGGATGCGCAGGAGAAAAAACAGTGGAGACTGATAAAAAGCAAGGGGTTCTGCATGGCAAAACCGTCGCCTTTCTTATTACGGAGGGTTTTCACGATGGTGAAACCATGTTCCCGATGGGATATCTGGTCAATCACGGGGCCAAAGTAACCGTCATTGGTGTGGAGAGGGGTGATTACAAAGCCTATAACAGTGATGTGACGGCAAGGGTTGATTTTTCCGTAAGGGATGTCTCCCCTGCAGATTTTGATGCCCTGGTAATACCCGGCGGGCACTCCCCTTCCAATCTCAGGAAGCATGAGGAGGTTCTTTCATTCGTGAAAGCATACGTGGAGAGTGGCAGGACAACCGCGGCCATATGCCACGGTCCGCAGGTACTGGTGAGCGCCGGAGTGATAATGGGCCGCACACTGACCGGTGTTGGTGGTATCAAAGATGAAATCACAGGCGCCGGCGCGCAGTTCGAAGATGTAGAAGTCATGGTGGATGGCAACATCATTACTTCCCGCACTCCGCCCGATCTGCCGGCATTCAGCCAATCGATCGCGCAATCCCTCTTGAACTGAGTCCCTTTTCTGCTTGCCGGACCAGGCTGAACAGCAAGAACTAACCTATCCGGGATTCATCACTGCTCCCCGGATGAGCGTCCACGGGAAAGGGGGGATACATCGAAAAACCGCCGCCGGGAAAAAACCGGTGGCGACAACGTTGGTAACAGAAATAAAAAAGGCCTTGCAAAGCATTGAACGACAATGAATTACAAGGCCTATTTGTGGCGGGGGCAGGATTTGAACCTGCGACCTTCGGGTTATGAGCCCGACGAGCTACCAGCTG
>SLHZ01000310.1 GCA_007135895.1 Balneolales bacterium
GTCGAGCAGGCGCTCGATACCGGCTGTCAAGTTCAGGACTCCGTAGGTGGTCAGGAAAAACATGGTCAGCACAGGTGCGATCAGGTTGAGATTGCCAAACCAGACGGCAACCAGCGCCAGAAAAAGAGTCGCAATCGTACCAAGACGGGGCAGATCATCATCTCCTTCCCCTCTTCCCAGCCATCGGAGCCATTCCGGAAGCACACCGTCACGGGCCAGCGCCTGAAGAACCCTGGGCGCTCCCAGGATGCTGCCCACAGCACTCGACAAGGTGGCACCCCAGACACCGATCAATATGGCATCTCCCCACAGGGCCATCCTGCGCATGATCAGAGGATCGGCGATTAGTGCATCCGGATCGGCACGCATCGCCAGAAAAATGGGTATGGTCATGTAAATGAGATACCCGGCGCCGACGGCGGCAAATGTCCCCAATGGAATTGATTTTGACGGATTCTTCAGATCACCCGACATGTTGACGCCGGCCATGATACCCGTCACAGCCGGGAAAAACACGGCAAATACCACCCAGAATGATTCGGTGCTGCGGGTCGTTGCTTCCGACAGATCCGATGGAATTGTTTCCACCGATCCGCCCAGTACAAAAGAGACCAGTGAGAGGACAATACCGGCCATGATGAAGTACTGTACCCGTATGGCGACCCGGGCCGAAATCAATGCCAGTGCGGCCACGGCAATGACGGTTGCCACACCAACCGCACGGAAACCCAGAAAAGGAAAGACACTCACCACACTCTCAGCAAAACCTACGGTGTACAGCGCAACGGAAAGAGCCTGCGCGAAAAAGAGCGGTATGCCGATCGCGCCGCCCGATTCGATGCCCAAAGAGCGGCTGATCATGTAGTAGGCACCTCCTGTTCGTACCCGCTGATCCGTCGCAATAGCGGCAATGGACATGGAGGTGAGAAAGGTGATGGAAGTGGAGATGGTTACGATGATCAGCGTGCCGACAAGCCCCACATTACCTACCACCCAGCCGAAACGAAGGTACATGATCACCCCGAGAATCGTCAGGATGGAGGGAGTAAAAACGCCTCCAAACGTACCCAAACCGCCTTCGGCGGAGGGCATAACCTGATCGTGTCCAACCGTTTTCTTATGGTATGTTCTTGTCATTCCGGCTAAATTATTACATTACTCCATCAGCCAAAAATAGAGACACCAAAGCTGCTGATCAACTTTGTTTATTAATGTTTTCAGCGGAGTCTACGGCAGCGGAAATATAATCCCATCAAATGTAACGTTCAGCAGCCTGCATGCATGCGCTTGCCCCTGGCTCTTCGTCCCTCAAAAATTGTAACGCAGCGACCCGGCAATCACATTGCCGGCATTGGCAAAGACCGATTCATCACCGGCCAGGAAGATCTGAGCCAGCAGCTGCAAGTCCAGATCGGTCATGAGCGACCGGGTGACCGATGGCGATACAAAAAAGGCCGACTCGTCGGGGTACCAGACCGCCGAAACGGCGCCGTCCAGCAACGGAGTGATGGAATAGCTGGCCTGCATAGTGACCTGATAACGAGAAAACGACGGATTGTCAGGCGAAAAAGCTTCGGCCATGAGCTGAAACTGCTCCCGTCCGCCTTCCTTGTTGTATAACAACTCACCGATCATGAAAACACCGCTGGTGAACACGTAATCCGCCGAAACCGAAGCGATGAAATTGTTGTTCCGGTTTTGGTTCGCATCGCCGAAAAACATTACCTCCCCCTTGAAACCGGCACCCCGGATATTGCCGGCCCAGCCTCCGCCAACTGCCAGCCGCTCCCGGTAGTAACCGCCGATCACCTGGACATCATACCCCCTGGTATTGAAAGCATAGAGCGCGGCCGCCACGCTGTTCTCAAGGTTATGGCGATCCGGACTAACCGCCACTTCCATGCGTGAGGCGAAACCGGAAAAGCGCTGGATTCGGATGGCATCACTGCCCGGCCGTTCGGGGTAGTCGAAGTCGTAGAACGAGTAGATGTTGAACAAGTCATTGGGGTTGGTCACCGTGTTGATCCCCCAGTTGATACGCTGCCTTCCCGCGCGGACACTCCAGCTGCCTCGTGCCCACTCCCCGTAGAACCGGTCGGGGATATAATGGAGCAGCCAGTCATCCTGCTCGGTAATCATCCACGAGAGATCCACAAAACCGTCGTCCACATCCACCCCGGATGCATAGCCGGGTATGTCCCTGACCAGGTCGCCGGCAAAAATACGGGTACGCATCTCCCAGGTGAATGTCAGCTCCGGTGTGGCGAACCAGCGCAGGTTGAGACGGTTCTGAAAGCGGTACTCCCACCAGGTCTGCTCACCGAAGGGCAAACCGGCCGGCATTCCGTTTCCGTCAGGATGACCAGCAGGGATACCTGATCCGGCTTCCGGTTCGGGTATTTCGGCTGATATGCGCACACCCATGCCCTGAAAATACCCGCCAATGCGGATATCATCCCTCCAGCCGGCTTCCGAGGAATTTGGGAGAAGCGGCAGCAGGACGACGATTAGAAAGAATGCCGTTGTACTATGCCGCATCGGTTTCGGATTTACGGACCTCGTCGGTGTCAATACGACCGTCGACCATGGTGATCACACGCCGGGCACGCTCGATCACACGCTGGTCATGGGTGGAAAAGATAAACGTGACTCCTTTCTCACGGTTCATCTGCTCCATCAGGTCAAGCAGGTTCATGGCCGATGCAGAGTCGAGATTTGCCGTCGGCTCGTCAGCCAGGATGAAGCGGGGCTCCGTCGCCAGGGCACGTGCTACGGCTACACGCTGCTGCTGTCCGCCGGAAAGTTCACCCGGACGGGCATCCTTCCTGTCGCCCAGGCCCACTTCCTCGAGCAACTGATCGGCACGGCGCTGCATCTCCTCTTTCCCCCGCTTCTGAAGCAGCATGATGAAAGAGACATTTTCGCGGGCCGTGAAGACCGGAATGAGATTGTAGTGCTGGAAGACAAAACCGATGTTGTTGAGCCGGAAATCGATTCTTTTTTTGTCGGACAAACCGGTCACATTGGTATCATTGATGAATACACTGCCATCCGACGGCCGGTCGAGTCCGCCCAGCATATTCAATAACGTGGTTTTTCCCGAACCGGACGGCCCCACGATAGCCGTGAACTCACCTTGTTCAATGCTCATGGTGACTTCACGCAGAGCATGCACGGGAACCGTGTCGGGATTGTAGACTTTGGATAATTTTTCTGTTTTGATGATGGACATGGTTCTGATCTTTTAATTGCAGGTGTATAATACTGTTTTAGAATATCTGTTAAGAGAGCGGGCACCAGGCCGGGTCGCGGTCAACGGAGCGGACACCGGTCAACGACGCAAGCTCCGCATCGCCGGCGCGGGCCGCGGTTAACGGAGCAGGAGTCGATCACCTGAGTGGGCCTCGATCAACGAAACAGACTCCGGTCACCGGCGCAAGCTCCGCATCGCCGCTACTCGCGTGCCGCTACAATGGGATTGAGCCGGATGGCTTTCAATCCCGGCCATATCGAAGCGATGAGTGTCGCGGCGATCACAATGATGGCGACCACCACGAAATCCTGCCCATCCAGGACGGGATAGATCACCGCGTCGATGCCAAACTCGGCCAGACCGTCACCGAACATGGAGAGGTCGATGCCATGACGCGAAAGCCATCCGATGGAAAGCCGTGACAGCAGCATACCTGCCGCAGCGCCACTCAGGCTCAGCATGACCGACTCCAGCATGATCATGCTGAAAACCCTCCTTTTGCTCATTCCGATAGAAAGCAGCATACCCAGCTCACGCACGCGCTCAAAAATGGCCATCAGCATGGTATTCAGGATTCCGAAAGCAAGGGCCAGCATGATGATGCCGATAATGAAATAGAGCATGATGCCAATCATATCATTCATGTAGCGCAGTTCCGGGGAGATTTCATACCAGCTCTGGGCCGAAACCCCGGGAAAGAGGCGGTTCAGATCGGCAACCACCTCATCTACCATTTCCATGTCATGCAATACCATCGCTATTTCATGCACAACGGGCTCCTGCGCCAGGAGTTCGGAGAGGTGTTCCTTGCGGACAAATACGTTACGTTCATCAAAATCGCTCGAAGCGGTCCGGTACAAGCCGGATATGGTAAAGGCACCGGCGGTGATTTCATTGTCCATATCCTGGAAACGGACCACAAGACGATGTCCGATTTCAAGATTCAGCTTTTCGGCAAGACGTTCCCCGATGAACACCGGCTGACGCACGTCAGAGTCCAGGTATTCGCCCACGGTGAGCTGCCGGTGCATCGTGGTAACATCCGGTTCGGTGTCGATATCGACGCCGATGAGGCGCACACCCGTGGTAGTCAGCGGTGATTGCGCCATAGCATCGGCCCGGCTGCGCATGGTATGGTTGCGTATCCTTTCATCACCCGCAAGCCAGCGGCTGACCTCTTCTGCTTCCGGGATGTGCATCCACGGTTCCCGTTCGGCCAGGAATTCCGGATGGTGTATCTGCGCATGACTTAGCTCACTGCGGATAAGATAATCGGAGCGTTGCTGTACCATGCCTTTGCCCCAGCCCATGGTCACGATTCCGGCCCACAGACCGGCGATGATGGCGACCAGAAGAATGCCGCTGCGTGCGGGGTGGCGCCAGATGTTGCGCCATGAGATCGTCAATAACATGTTCATATCATTTCCTCGCTGCTTCAAGGATGTTAAGTCGGAATATTTTGCCCATTGGATAGAGACATATGACCATGGAAAGCATGAATACAATGATCATCTGTTTGTAGAAAAGATCCGGGGATATGGCGAAGGGCAGAACAGGTTCAAAACCGAACTCCAGCATCGCCTGCGCCGCATCACCGGTCAGCGGTATGGGATTGAAATAGAAGTAGAAGGTTATCAGAAACGAAATGACCAGCCCGGCCAGAAGCCCCAGGACACTGATTAACAATGTCTCGATGAAAACCACCTTGCCAAGCTGTCTTCGCTGCATGCCGACGGAGAGCAAGACCCCGAACTCCCTGGTGCGTTCCATGGTCATGGTGAGGATGGTCCCAAGCAGTCCCAGGGCGATAACCATATACAAAATGCCGGAAATCACATACTGACCCGCATTGTCGAACTCAATGGCCTGAAGCAGTTCGGGCATAAGCTCCGGCCAGGTCTTGACTACATAGCTGTTCTGACCCTGCAATTCGGACCTCAGGGAACGGGCCACCTTGTCGGTCAGACGCGGCGTGGCCGGTGTAACCAGCAGCGAGGTAACATGGTCGTAGGCCGAAAGCAGCCACTGGGCATCTACCAGTGAAAGATAGACCACCTGGTTGCTCATTTCCGTAATGGGATGATCCATAATGCCGGAGACCGGAAACAAGCCGGCGGCCGTCATGCCAAACCGGCCCTGTCCCAGCAGTACCAGGGTATCGCCCACTTCCACATTCAGGCGGCGGGCGAAGCCTCTGCCAATAACGGCAGTGCCTTCACCCTTCCCGAAAAACCGTCCTTCCGAAATCCGGTCCTTAAGCTGGTTGAGCTGTTGCTCTTTTTCCGGATCAATACCCAGGACAAACCCTCCGCGGGTGGTCTCTTCGCTCGATACCAACATGAAGGTCTCAATGCGCGGGATAAGAGTCGTGATGTCCGGGTCCGAAGCGCGTACACGACGGGCCAATTCATCATCCCAGGGCATGGCATTGTCCAGCGAAGGTTCTTTTTCAAAATATTCGTCCTGTATCTGGAGAAACCCCGTATGAAAACGGGCCATGTTATCGATCATCTGATCATGTGATCCGCGGTTCATGGACTCCGGAAGCACCGCGAAAAAGACGGCAAAGGCAATCGATGAAGCCGTGATGATCGTCCGGCGCCGGTTGCGCCAGATATTCCTCCAGGCAAGTTTAATATAAAGTTTCATCTGCTTATTTTTTTTGGATTCAATCGGTCAGATGGAGTTTCCATGACGTTTTAAATCATGTGCCTGTGTGACTGGTCAACGGTCATGGACATTTCATAATGGTGAAGATGATTTTGGGCAAATCCCGGCGGGATTGCCTGTTTTTTTGTAATGACTTGTCGAGTCCGGTCTCTATCGAACGCGA
>SLHZ01000102.1 GCA_007135895.1 Balneolales bacterium
AAAAACAGCTGTTCCGGAAAATCTTGTCTTTCAGAACCCGTTATTTAACCGTCGTTCTTGAAGATCTTTATCAGCCTCAAAACGCATCTGCCGTGCTCCGCAGCTGTGACGGCTTCGGGGTTCAGGATGTGCACATCATTGAAAACCGCAATGTTTTTGGAGTGGACAAGGGAGTAACGATCGGCTCCGACAAGTGGCTCAGTTTATTCCGATACAGGGATCCCGATGTAAATAATACCGAAGCGGCCTATCGGGAACTGCGCGACAGGGGCTATCACATCATTGCCACAACACCAGACGACCGGCAGCAGAGCATTGCTGATTTTCATCCATGTGAACCCGTTGCACTTGTTTTTGGAGCAGAAAAGACAGGGTTGTCGGATTATGCCAAAACTAATGCCGATTCATTTCTTTACATACCGATGTACGGGTTCAGTGAGAGCTTCAACATATCGGTCAGTGTTGCAGTGTGCCTGTATCAGTTACGCGGCAGAATAATGGGATCTGAGCTGCCGTGGCAGTTATCGGATCAAGAAAAGCAGGAGCTCTATCTTCAATGGCTGCGAAAGTCCATCCGGCGCCTTAAGGCTCTGGAGCAGAAATACCGTGAAATCCTGGACGATGAAGCGAAAAAGTCCTGAGATAAAGCGAAAAAGTCCTGAAATGAATCCGGAAAAAACGACATAGAAGACCATAACCCAACATGTCATGACACCAAAAGAGAAAGAGGATTTACTGCGATTTGCCGTTAATCTGGCTCGAAAAGCCGGAACCATCACGCTGGACTATTATGGAAAAATCACGGATGTAGACTGGAAAGAGGATCTCTCTCCGGTGACAAAGGCAGATAAAGAGGCTGAAAAGTGGATGCGCGGCAGGATCCGTGAAACCTTTCCGGATCATGGTATCATAGGAGAGGAGTTCGGCACTGAAAACCCCGGCAGTCCGGTACAATGGATTCTGGATCCTATTGATGGCACACGCTCCTTTATCCACCGCATACCTCTTTATACCACGCTGATTGGCATCACCGTGGAAAACCGGCCTGAAATCGGTGTGATCTATGCTCCGGTTACGGATGAGCTGTGTGAAGCTGCCACCGGCCTTGGGGCAAAATATAACGGAAGGGAGTGCCGGGCAGGTTCCGCAAAGGATCTTTCATCCGCAACACTACTCAGTACCGATATCACCACAATCCGACAGGAGGGGCTTTTTGAGCCTTTTTCTGAACTTCTCGACCGGGTCAGGCTGCACAGGACCTGGGGGGATGCCTATGGACACATGATGGTTGCCGCAGGAAGGGCTGATATCATGTTTGATCCGGTGCTCAATATCTGGGATGCCGCAGCTTTGATGCCGGTCCTGCAGGAATCCGGAGGTCTTTTCCTGGATTTCCGTGGAGAAGCGTCGATAAACAGCGGACACGGTTTTTCGTCCAGCAGGCACCTGGCCGGTGAGGTACTTGATGTCATGGCCCGTTATCAGAGGAACAAGCTGTAAAATCGTGTCAGAAACTGGTCTGAATATCGTTATCTCCTTAAAAAGCCGCGCTGTTGCACTTATCACTTGAACACAGCTCTTACAATCATGCTTTTATTTCATAGAAAATGGTCGTTTTGTTTGCTGTCCTTGCTTTTTGTATACACCTTGGGCATGGATTCGCTTGCCGGGCAAGGGAATCATGACTACGACCCCTGGCCTGACATGAGAGTGTCCTATTCGGGGCTTACGGCAGAGCTGCGCTTTGAATCCGACAGGGGAGTTCTGATTGGAAGTGCCGTTTATGCCTTGCAGGTGCGTCATGACCAGGTAAATAGCCTTTCAATTCCAGCGGCTGTAACAAAGGTTTTCTCGGTGAAGCTGAATGACCGGCCCATTGATTACGACCATTCATCCAACCATTTGCTGATCCGTTTTGAAGATGCTCTGTCCCGGGATCAGGCACATACGCTGGCTATTACCTGGGAAGCGGATCCCTTGTTTGGTATTCACAGGCTGCCATCCGGGACCATTTTCAGTTCCAATCTTCCGGGATCGGTCTCTCACTGGCTTCCCGGACCCGTTCATCCGAGGACAGCCCTGCCGGTCCGTCTAACTCTCGATGTGCCCGCTGGCTGGACAGCCGTTGCTTCGGGGCGCATGCGGGAAGTGGAAACAGTGGCAGGCAGGCGGCAATACCGGTGGAATACCGTGCAGCCCGTCCCCCTGTCAGACCTGGCTTTTGCCATGGGGGAGTTTTCTTATGCGGATACGTTTATCGGTACAAAGAGCCTTCGGATATACTATGAACAACAATCTCTGGGCGACCAACAGGCCAATGATTTGCTTCACCGGACTGCCCGGATGATCCGGGAAATGGAACGCCATCTGCAAAGTGAACTTCCCGCAACTGCGATTCATGTGATTGTACTCGACGACGATCGTTGGGAAACAAGGCCCTATGCAGCAGGAACGACCTATGCTTTCATGTCACAGGGTGATCTTTCTGTCCAGATCCTTCGTTCACTCATTGCACAATGGTTCGGCATTTCCCTGCGGCCGGTGCAATGGAATGATGCGGATTTTGCCATCTGGCTCCAGGCTATGGCAGCTGAGCAGATGAATGCCGAAGAATGGCAGATCACACAACAGCCACTGGAATCATTTTTTGACATCCCTGTTTCTCTTTATGAGCGGTTCCACATGAATTATTGGCAATGGGCCCGTCAGCACATCAGGAATAACCGGTCGGAGTCCTTTTACAGGATGCTCGATGAATCGGTTCACCGGTTGTCGGATCAAAACGGAGCATGGCTGCAGCACCATTTTTCCGAAAACCTGTACGAAGAGACCGGTTTGTATAAACCTGTGCCTGTTTTGGAGGAACCGGATCCTCCAACCTATCTGAAATTCGAAGTGGTGGTCACCGAAGCAAGGGCCACGAATCGGATTGACTTGGCGATCACACCTTTGGGGGACATCGTGGAGGGTGAGTTTGCGTTTACATTGCACTGGGAGCGTGAAGGTCGTGTCTTCGAAAAAGAGATACGCTTTTCCGGGAAAGGAGACAGCAAGTCGGTCGATCCTGACGGCTATGTCAGCAATGTCTGGATATCTGCTTCCGGTAAACTTGATCATGCTCTTACGATAAAAAAACCGTTTTCTTTCTGGCTGCATCAGCTTCGAAGGAGCGAAGACCCGTCGCGGCGAAGAGAAGCGGCCCTGGCCCTGCGGGATTTCGTTTCCGATCCTGATCTGCAACTGGCTCTTCAGGACATTCGCAGCAATGAAACCGATCCGCTGGTATTGGCAGCCATATATCAGGTGATGGCTGATATAACCGCAGGAGCCAGCGGCACCGAACGTCTTTTTATTGAGGGCACGGCAAGCAGTGATCCCGGAATGGCGCTGGCTTCGATGGAAGCTCTTTCGGCCTACAAAAACAATCAGCGGGTAACAGAACATGTGCGGCAGATCATACAGACATCCGATCATATAGCACTGGTCAACCAGGCCATAACCACCTACAGGCACCTGAAAGATGAAGCTGATTTCAGAAGCTTTGCCATACAGTTCCTGGACGAGGACCGCCAGGATCTGTTATTTACCCGGACGCTTCTGGATGAGCTTTTCTCCATTCCGGTGAAGCCCGAAACGATTGACGCTGCAAAGGAGTATCTGAACATCAGCTACAGCTTTGATTTGCGCTGGAGCACCTATCAGCTTTTGCGCACTCATGCACCAGATGGCGGATGGCAGCGTGACTTCCTGAAAGAAAAATCAACCGATCCCGATCCCAGGATTCGTTATATCGCTTATTTTTCTCTTATGGAACTGCCGGCAGCTGAAAGGGAATCTTTTTTACAGATCAGGATGTTGAATGAATATGATCTTCGTATATTGCGGTTGATTCAGGATCTGAAAACCTCACTATGATCTGTCAAGATCAGAGACATGAACTATATAATTAAACTTCCCCCGAAATCCCGCCGCGACGATATTGTCGATGCGTGGGTCAATGATGTGCTGCACGATCATGAGTATCACCGCTTCAAGGCGGCCATGGCCAATCTGATCGACAGCGGTTTCAACCGTGACGGGGTAATGTTCATGTACCTGCACCGGACTACGCATGATATTGCGCGCAGACGCATTGTGAAGTCCGAAAAATATGACCTCGCAGAGATCGCCTTTAACTGCCCTATCAGCTTAAACTGACTCTTGCCCTTCCTGACCTGCTGAAAGTTTGTCTAATCTGGCCGACTGATCTGATCCTTCGGCCTGTACCGTCATTTTGTTTGGTCTTGCAAACCGGTTGACCTGAATTTTCGATCTTTGCTGCCACTTGGTTTTACTTTTCTGAACGTCTAACCTGACGTTTTGGATCAGGCTTGTCTGGCCCAGCGGATCATTTCTGCCAGAGTGGCCTTTTTTCCGTACATCAGGATTCCTGTGCGGTATATTCGGGCGCTTACCCAGATGAGAAACAGGAAAAATAGAACCATCAGCAGCAGGGTGGAGGCCAGTTGCCAGAGGGGTACCGAAATCACTGCCATGCGGACCGGCATCAGTATGGGTGCGAAAAAGGGGACCATTGACAAGCCCACGGCAAGTGATGAAGTCGGGTCATCGGATATCGGGAACAGGAACAAAAGCGGGATGATAATGAGCATGATGATCGGCAGCTGCAGCTGCTGACTGTCCGACTCCTGCTCAACCGAGGCACCAACTGCGGCGAATAGTGAACTGTATATGAGAAAGCCCAACAGGAAGAAAACGATGAAACCGATCCACAGCAGGGGATCGGTTTGGGGTATGGCAAATGCCGCATCGACCTCCGATCCGCTTTCAGGTACTCCCGAGAAAAAGGACGCCAGGGGTGTGGCGGCAAAGAGAATGGCTGATCCGGCGACTGCCCATATGGCGAACTGTGTGAGACCCAGCAGAGCGATGCCAATGACCTTGCCCAGCAACAGCTCGAACGGGTGCACTGCCGAGGCGATAACCTCAACGATCCGGTTGGTCTTTTCCTCCATCACACTGCGCATGATGATCGCACCGTAGCCGATCATGGCCCCGTAGATGATGAAACCCATTATCATGCCAAGAAAGGCAAAAAAACCGCTTTCCCCGGTCTCTTCTCCTTTGTCCGTAACCGTGACATTGTCAACCGGCAGCTGATGGGCCAGGGCTGAGCGGATTTCGCTTGATATTTCCATCTGATCAAGACGTATTTCGCGTACAGTCCGCCGGATATCGGAACGAATCCGGCTCGAAGTGGTCATTCCCACACTGCCGTCATGAAAGAAATAGGCCTTGCCGTCCTGTTCCAGTACATCGTGAGGGATGTAGATATAACCCTGCATCCGGCCTTCAGAGAGCATCACTCTGAGTGTGTCGGCACCGGCTTGAGCAAGACGATAGGAGTCCGGATCGGATTCGACCAGCATATTTCCCACAACTCCGGTCTCATCATACACCGGAAAAAGCCTTGTCCGTTCCGCCGAGTAGATCGTGATCAGGGCAGGCAGAACCAGCAGGGCTATCATTACGACAGGTGCCAAAATGGTGCTGATGATAAACACTTTCGAGCGTATCCGAACCAGATATTCGCGCTGAATGATCAGCAGCAGTTTTTCACGATGAATCATGAAGCCTCCTTTTTTTGGACGGTGTCAATGAATATCTCCTGCAGGGAGGGCTCTGTAAGTTCGAAAGAGATGATACGCGAATACTCCTGTGCCTTGCGCAGTATCTGCTGGTCATCGGCCCCGTCCAGCAAACGGATCTCCGCATAATGGGCGGCACGGTTTGTGATGCGCACATCCCTAAGCTGATCCAGAAAACGATTGTCGCCGGAAAAACGGATGCGGATACTGTTTTTTCCAAAGGAGGTGCGAATTTTTGAAAGATCGCCTTGCAGTACAACGCGGCCGTGGTTGAACAGGACAATATCGTCACACAATTGTTCCACCTGCTCCATGCGGTGGGTGGCAAAGAATATGGTTTTGCCCTGGTCCCTCATCTCCAGAATCACCTGCTTCAAAACTTCTGAATTGATGGGATCCAGTCCGCTGAAGGGTTCGTCAAAAATCAGG
>SLHZ01000236.1 GCA_007135895.1 Balneolales bacterium
ATTGATCAGAGACCAAATGTGTACGACTTCCCTGTTTTTATTGGGAACCTCTATACCCACAGCGGATTTACCCGGAATAGGAGCAATAATCCGAAGCCCCCTGGTGGCCATCGCCATTTTCAAGTCATTCGCATAACTTTCGATTTTTGATATCTTCACATCCGGCGCCGGCTGGAGCTCATACAGCGTGACCGTGGGCCCGACAATGGCTTCTATGGCAGTAATATCAATTCCGTGGCGATTCAGCTTGTCGAGAATAATCATTTTATTCCGGTTGATTTCTTCATAATCAACTTCACTGCCTTCGCCCGGCGGTTTGTCAAGAAGATCCAGAGTGGGAAACTTGTAGGTTATCAATGGCTTATCAACCTGTTTCTTCTGCTCTCTGGCCAGCTTGCGACGACCGGCTTCTTCCTCAGGAGTTCCTTTGTAAACGGTAATATCCAGGCCTGCTGCTTCCGTTACCCCCTTGTCAGACGGGCTTTCTTCCGCTGCTTCAGAACCGGCGCCTCCTTTTTGTGGTGACTCTTGCAGTCCGGACCCGGTGGATTTTTCAGAGTCCGCCTCCAGTGTGGCCCGGACAGGGCTCTTCTCGCGTTCATCTGTCGCCTCGTTTTTCTGACGCTCCTTCTCTTTTTCTTGCGAGGCAATCACGATTTTCTCCCAGCGTTTTTTCCGATCCTCCTCTTTTTCATTTGCTGACTGACCAGACTCCTTGCCCGAATCGGGGTAAGAGCGGTCATTCTTTTTCACGGATCTCTCCGGTGACACGCTTTTTTTCCGCCACCCGGAGAAACTCTTTGCGAGATGCTGCCCGGTTTGCTTCAAGCGATCAATCAGGGTTTGAACATCCTTGTTTATCAGTAGCAAAATTGCGATTAGAATAAGGCTGCCCAGTATGATAACCGGTCCGTAAACCCCGGTTAGAGCCCTCAGAAAACGCGCAACTGCCACGCCGGCAGAACCTGCCCAGCTCTCCGAAACCAGCTCAAACTCACTGTGCAGCCAACCCATCACGGAAGCAAGCAAAATCATTACAAACACAGCATAAAGACTTCTCAGATGATTGTCGCGAAGATCCTTGTGTCGGAAAAATGACCAGCCGTATAAAAAAATGACGGCTACAAGCACCAGGGAGAAGTACCCAAACAGGGAATGAACAAAAAGATGTGCCATGTAGGCACCAACCGGGCCCAGGCCGTTTTGAATTCGGAGAGCGGGTCCCTGACCAAAATCCAGAAGGGTTCTGAAATCGACGCTTTTGATAATGGCAAAGTCCTCGCTGTTATAGGTAACAATACTCAATGCAATTGCCACGGCGATAGCAATAATCAGGACTCCGAGCATTTCCATTTTACGCTCGAAACCGAAAAAAGCGAATCTGTTCTTTTGCCTTGAGTTCATTCTATTCAAGGATGATCATGCCCTCTTTTAAAACCGGAATGGTTTCGAAAAGATCCTGTTGAGAACAGTATTCAATGTCTTTTTCGAAGCCCAAACCCGCAAGTCTTCTGGCATGGTTGGATGATTTAATTACCTGAGCTATACTGTTTTTATATTTTTCATACAGCCCAAAAGCCACTTTTACACCATCAGTGGCAGAATCGGGAAGCTTTTGGTCAAAGATATTCCACGTGAGCGCTCCCGCACAAAGCATATCTTCTATGGAAAGCCTGCTGAACCAGCCTGAACAAACCAGGATAATGTTGCGGTCATTGACGTTTTTAAGATAATGTGCAACAGCGCGGACATTCAGAAAACTTGCAATCAGCACCTTTTCGGCAAAGTGACTGCGGGTGATCGCACGGGTCCCGTTACTGGTTTTCATGATAATAGTCTTGTTCTTCACTATCTCGGGTGTATATTCCAGAGGCGAGTTGCCAAGATGATATCCTTCCACTTTCCTGCCATTTTTTTCCCCGCACAGCAACAGGGAAGAGCTATCCAGGTTTCCGGCATATCGGCCGGCATCCTCATTTTCCGCAACCGGTATCACCCCGCTGCAACCGTTGTGAAGTGCCGTGTGTATGGATGAACAAGCCCTCAAGACATCAATAACTACTACAATATTATCTCTGACATCCTCTTCCGAAAAAGAGCGAGAGGATATAAAAACATCTATTTGTCTCATTTATGATCTTTTGTAAAATGGCAGTTTTACAATTTCAGATTCAAACTTTTTCCCTCTTATTGCAACTTCTGCGTGATAGCCGGGAGTGGCGTGTTCCCGATTCAAATAAGCCATGGCTATACCTTTTTCAAGTTCAAAAGAGTGACATCCACTGGTGACTTCACCAATAACTTGACCGGATTTTTCGTAAACCGGGTACCCTTTTCTCGGGATTTTTTTGGACTCTTTCATTACCAGGCCTGTCAGTTTTCTGGCGGGCCCTTGTTCACGAGCTTTCATCAACGCATCCTTGCCCCGGAACTCGCCTTTGTCCCATTTGACAAGCCAGCTCATACCTGCTTCCAGCGGATTGGTGGTTTCATCAAGGTCATTTCCATATAACGCCAGTCCGGCTTCTAGGCGAAGCGTGTCACGGGCGCCAAGCCCACACGGAGCAAGGCCGAACTCTTTACCCGCATCCATGATTTTTTCCCACAAGTCACAGACATTGACATGACGGATATTGCAATAGAGTTCATAACCTTTCTCACCGGTGTAGCCTGTTGCCGAGACCAGGACATTTCCGTATCCGGCCAGTTGCAAGGACCGAAACTCAAAACCGGGAATGGCTTCCGGATTTTCTGTTGTCATGCGACTTAGAATTTCCGGGGAGCTGGGACCCTGAAGGGCGATAAGTGCGATTTCATCGGACATGTTGCTGATTTCTGCCCTACCGCGATTAACCTGCAGAATCCATTCGAAATCCTTCTGGATGTTCGAGGCATTAACAACCAGCATGTACTCATTGCTTTCCAGGCAATAAACCAGCAAATCATCAACAATGCCGCCATTGTCGCGACACATTACCGTATAGAGCGCTTTGCCCGGTGATAGCCGGTTCACATCGTTGGTTATAAGCTCCTGAACCACCTCGGAACTTAGATCACCACGAACCAGTATTTCACCCATATGGGAAACATCAAACAAACCGGCGGCACGACGCACAGTCCGGTGCTCTTCGCTGATTCCCTTGTACTGAACGGGCATCTCAAATCCGGAAAAATCCACCAGTCGGGCATTATGACTACGATGAACTTCAAATAGGGGGGTCTTTTTTAACATGTCGGCACGGTTTTTCGGTCTAAAGATACAAAATTACCCGGCGCAAACGTAACCATCTCATCGGCGGGTTAGTGGAAGAATATGTGTATTTTCACTGTCTATCAATGTAACATTCCTGGAAATACTATGGACAGAGCCGTAACTTGAGTGTTTGATCATTATAACTTGCCCTAAATTTACGAAGATTATGACCCTGAATGAAGAGAATGTACTCGACGCCCTCCGAACTGTCATAGACCCGGATCTTGGACGAGACCTGGTATCGCTCAACATGATAGAAGACATTGCCATTAATGGGAAAAAGGTCTCTTTCACCGTGAATCTTACCACTCCGGCCTGTCCGATGAAAGAAGAGATCAGGGATGCCTGCATCAAGGCAATCACTCATCTTGTTGACAAGGAGGCTGTTGTAAAACCTGAAATGAGCTCAAGGGTCACCGGTGGCCGCACCAGCGGGCAGGGAGATGAGAACTTGCTGAAAGAAGTAAAAAATATTGTTGCTGTGGCATCTGGCAAAGGTGGTGTAGGCAAGTCGACCGTTTCGGTAAATCTGGCCGTTGCCCTGGCGCAAACAGGTGCACGGGTAGGCCTGGTAGATACCGACATCTACGGACCAAGCATCCCAACCATGTTTGACATACACGACCGGCCTGATATTACCGTCAACCGAAAGCTTGTGCCACTGGAAAAGTATGGTGTCAAGCTTCTTTCTATGGGTTTCTTGATCAGTCAGGACGAAGCTGTCGTATGGCGGGGTCCCATGGTCTCGAGTGCCGTTAAACAGTTCCTGAGCGAGACGGACTGGGGGGAGCTTGACTATCTCATTCTTGATCTGCCACCGGGGACCGGAGATATCCAGTTGACCATTGTACAATCGGTGCCGCTTACCGGGGCAATCATTGTATCAACACCTCAGGTCGTTGCTCTTGATGATGCCCGAAAAGGTGTTGCAATGTTTGGGAAAGTCAATGTGCCGGTACTGGGCATCATAGAAAACATGGCCTATTTCAGCCCGCCGGATTTGCCCGATCGCAAATATCACATTTTCGGAAAAGACGGGGCCAAGAACCTGGCGGAAAAAATGGGTGTCGCCTTCCTCGGCGAAATACCTATTGAAGAACAACTCAGAGAAGGCGGCGACTCGGGAAAACCTATCGTTGTTGAAAATCCGAAGGCAGCTTCATCGATTGCCATTACCGCTTTGGCAAAACGGACGGCTCAGCAAATAGCAATCCGAAACGCCACCGGAGAGCCAACGAAAAAAGTAGAAATCCTCTACCGTTGAAACGGATAAACGGCTCCTGATCAACGCTGTACAGAGCGCTCGCGCAGTCTGGCCGCTTTTCCACGAAGTTTTCTGAGGTAAAACAATTTCGAGCGGCGGACCTTTCCGCGTTTTTTAACTTCAATTTTCGCTATGGAAGGTGAGTAAAGCGGAAAAATCCTTTCAACGCCAACATTGTTGGATATCTTGCGAACCATAAATGTTTGATTGGCTCCACTTCCCCGGCGAGAAATAACCACCCCTTCGTATTGCTGTATACGAACTTTTTCACCTTCCTGAACCTTGTAATGAACATTAACCGTGTCGCCGGCCTGAAAATCAGGGAGATCTTCTTTTATCTGAGTCTGTTCGATGAGAGTTAGCTTTTCCATGTTGGGTTTATCCGTTTTCTTTTACTTTTTATTGATATAACGTTGATACAAGTCCGGTCTTCTCAGCCGGGTGCGCTCAAGCGACTGCTTTTCACGCCATTGCCGTATTCGCTTATGATCACCCGAAAGCAACTCTTCCGGAACGATATGTCCGCGGAAGTTCGCTGGCCGGGTATAAACCGGAGCCGAGAGCAAACCATCCTGAAAGGAATCGTCCAGCGCACTTTCCGAATCACCGATCGCTCCGGGCAACAACCGGACAACACTGTCAATCAGCACCATGGCCGGCAGTTCTCCACCAGAAAGAACATAATCTCCCAGGCTGTATTCCTGGGTAACCAACATATCGCGTATTCGCTGATCCACTCCCTTGTAATGGCCACAGAGAATGACAATATGTTGATACAGTGAAATCCTGTTTACTTTTTTTTGGTTCAGCACCTCCGCATCGGGACTGGGAAAAAGCACCGCGTCAATATTCGAGTTTTTTTGGAGCGCCTCAAGACAGTCAAAAACGGGCTGTGCCGTCATGACCATACCGGCTCCTCCTCCAAAAGGATAGTCGTCCACTTTTCGGTGTTTGTTCTTTGAATACTCCCGAAGATCGTGAGTCCGTATTTCAACGAGACCCGAACTCCGGGCTTTTCCTATAATACTGTATTCCAAAGGTCCGGATAGCAGCTCGGGAACCGAAGATATGAGGTCTATGATCATAATTCATACAAGTGTTTCCAGTTCTTCCGTATTGCGGGTGATTATTCTTTTTTCCTCATGGCAAACACGGACTACATACTCGTCGACATAAGGAATCAGAACTTTTTTTCTCTCAGACTGTACTACCAGTACAGGATGAGCGCCTGTCTGCATGACCTCTGCCACTATTCCTATTGTCGTGTTTTCATGCCGGCAGACCACATAATGAACCAGGGTGTCTTTTTTTTCCTTTTTTCCCGGATTCCGGGTTGTCATCAAAAAGCTGCCCCGCAAGGTCTCGGCCTTTGTGCGTGAATCAATTCCTTCCAATATTACAAAGAACAGTTCGCGCTTCCGGTCATGGTGCCTACTGCCGAATCCGGGTTGTTTGAGCTGGGAATGGTAACCCGGGCTCATGGAATACAGGGCGGCCTTCTGGTGGAAACGGCTGTATCCCTGGAATTTGCGCTATCACTTGATTTGATCTACTACCGG
>SLHZ01000025.1 GCA_007135895.1 Balneolales bacterium
AAGCATCGCGGCTATTTCATCTTCAGTGAGACTGTTATGGCGCTGTTCGAAGGATTCTCTTTCAAAAAGTGGATTCATGGGTCACAGTAATAAGATGATCTAGGGAATCGATAGAAATTGAGGGAATCGATAGAAAATGATACGCAATTCCAACAAAAAAACATCTTTCCGGAGTTCACCCCGGAGAAGAAAAAACAACTTCTCCTTCTGAGCCTGAAAAAGGTTCCTTCAGCCGGGTTATCACTGCCGGAGATTCTATCAGCCGGAAAAATTCAGAGCCGGAGAAGATCTCGACCGGAATAATTCTCAGCCGGAGAAGTTCTCAACCGGAATAATTCTCAGCCGGAATAATTCAGAGCCGGAGAAGTTCTCAACCGGAATAATTCTCAGCCGGAATAATTCTCAACCGGAGAGTTTCTCAAGCGAAATAATTCTCAGCCGAAAATTTTATCGGTCTTTATATACTTGCTTGCCAGCTGTTTGAGCAGGCGCAGCATATCCTTGTTGTCGCTGGTGAGCAGGGTTTCCATGCGTCCGATATGTCGGGCGGCATTATAGGTATCCATGGCAACCAGCAGCATCGGGATATTCTTCTCATTTGCCAGTGAGATGATGTTGGACGGTGGCAGGATATTATTGGTCAGCAGGATCCCGACCGTATCGCTTTCCAGTGCCGAGAGAATCATGTCATTGCGGTCACCGCTGGTGATGAGAAACTTGCTTTGTTTGTTGAACATGGGGTTTCTCAATGACTCGCCGGTCGACATGGCTCCGACGAAAACGGCCTTTACGACCTGGTCGAGTCCGTTCTCGCCGGCGATGACCTTGGCATAGAGCCGGTCGGCCACATAGCTCACCGTATACTGGGTGAGTTGTTCCTTGTAGGGAAGAATACCCAGCACCTTGAAGCCCATCTTTTCGATATCACGGAGGTAGATCGATTCAAAATCATCGATATCGTAGACCTTATTGATGATCACCGAGACATCGCTAACACCTTGCAGGTCGATGTTTTTCTTTATGAAAGAGAGCAGATCCATAACGGACTCATCCTCTCCGCTTACCACCAGCACAAGCGGGGATTGGGTATACCGGGCCAGTGAGACGGGGTCGAGTTTCACCGAAGAACCGTAGAAGATATCCCTTCCGGCTTCAATAAAGACTCCCTTGCGGTCTTTACCGGCCTGTTCGACCATTTCATTGAGTGCCTTTTCAAGGCTCTCCTCGTCATACATATATCGAAGCTTGGAGTGATCGAAACCGAGTGTAATGCTTTCGGCGTCATCTTTCAGTCCGAACAAGTCGATGATGAGGGTTGAGTCGTAGTCGCGGTTGCGTTTCCTTTTATAAATGAGCCGGTCTCCGATTGGCTTGACATATCCATATTGGTCATTCAGGGCAGACATGATTCCGGCCAGGATGGACGTTTTGCCTGCTCCCTCTCTTATGGATGCAAATACTGCACTTTTCATTATTTCTCCTCCGTACTGTTTTTTAGCAAAATTCTAACGTCAAGGGCTTTGAGGCCCGCTGTTTTTTCATAGACCATAACCGGGTTGATTTCGATATCGGTAATGCGGGGGCATCGGGAAAGTATGGACCCGACTTTAAGGATGGTGCTGAGGACCCCTTTGATATCTTTTTTCTGCTCGCCTCTTACGCCCAGAAGCAGCGGGTAGGATTTTACTTCCTGCAACATCCGGCGGGCTTCTTCTGTATTGAGCGGGTAGGACCGGAAAGCCACATCCTTCATGACTTCAACGTAGATCCCTCCCAGGCCGCACATCACCACCGGTCCGAACGCCGGATCACGCACAGCTCCGACGACCAGCTCGAGTCCGGGCCGCACCATTTCGGCCACCTCCACCCCCTTGATATGCGCACCCGGGTCGTAGGCACGGCAGTTGTTCATGATGGCCTCATAGGCATCGACCACCTCATCCCGATTCTCCAGGTCGAGGGCCAGTCCGCCGGCATCGCTTTTATGAACGATATCTTTTGAAACCACTTTCATGACTACCGGATAGCCGATTTCTTCGGCAGCCTCAACAGCCATCTCGAGGTTTTTCGCTATGATGCTTTTCGGAACAGTTATACCGGCGGCGTGCATGACGGCCTGGCCTTCGTCGGCCAACAGGAAAGTTCGTTCTTCGGCCAGGGCACCATCGATGATCTTGTCAATGGCATCGATATCCACATCGGGTTCCGGCTCTTCGGTGATGACCCGATTCTTGAATGTGCTGTACCGGTACATGGCTCCCATGCAGGATACCGCGGGATCCACGTCGCGAAACACCGGCATATTCTGCCGGTTGAGTTCCCGGATGGCATCTTCCACACTCGTTCCGCCGATGATGGCATACGAAACCGGTTTTCCTGCTTCGCGGTGTGCTTCAAAGGTATTGCGGACCATCGGAATCAAGTTTTCCGAATCAAAAATGGCGGTTTCGCAATACAAGGTGAGTGTGGAGTCGATCTGCTCGCAATGAACCGGCGCATTCAGGGCGGCTTTATAGTCCTCCACCTTGGCGGCGCCCGTTATATCAATGGGATTACGTGTGGATCCAAACGAAGGAGTAGCCTCTTCAAAAGCCTTTCGAAGCACTTCCTGATCGTCGAAGAGCTCAATACCTTGTTTTTCACAGGCATCGGTCGCCAGTACACCGACGCCGCCGCCGTTGGTCACGATGACGGTACGCTTGCCGGACGGTTCCGGGGCAAACGACAGAAAACGGCACCAGTTGAAGGCTTCCTCGAGGCTTTCGGCGCGAAGTGCTCCGCACTGCTTCATCACGGAATCAAAAATGGCATCGAGGCCGGCGAGGGATCCGGTGTGTGACGCCGCCGCCATGGCGCCTCGTTCCGACCGGCCGGATTTGATAACGATGACCGGTTTCTTGCGGGCGGTCCGCTTGAGGACAGGCAGCAGTTTTTCGCCGTTCTTGATTCCCTCAATATACATGAGGACCACCCGTGTCTGGTCGTCATCCTCCAGATAGCCCAGCAGGTCGGCTTCATCAATATCCGCCTTGTTTCCGGTTGAGACAACGGCCGACAGACCCATGTTGTCCACGGCCGTACGTCCGATCATGGCCACACCGAGCGCTCCGCTCTGGGTGAGGATGGCAACCCCCCCCGGTGAAATGGTGGAGGCCGAGAAGGTGAGATTCATGCTGGGGCCGGCCGAATACATGCCGAAGATATTGGGTCCGAGGATACGCATGCCTGCCGAGTGTGCGATTCGCACCATCTCGCGCTCCTCCTTGTGGTTTCCGATTTCGGAAAAACCCGAAGTAATCACCTGAAGGTATCCCACTCCCTTTTCGGCACAATCACGAACGGCATCAAGACAAAATTTGGCCGGGATGGCGAGCGAGACCACATCCACCGGCCCCTCAATATCACCGACACTGCGAAAGGTCTCAAGGCCGAGTATTTCACCACCGGAAGGATTCACAGGATAGACCTTGCCCTTGTAGCCGCCACTGAGCACATTCTTCAATATGGAGTGGCCGATCTTCCTCGGATCCTTTGATGCCCCGATGATGGCAATCGACTCGGGTTCAAAAAGTTTTTTCAATTGATGGTTCATCCGTTTTAATTATCGCTTTTTCATTTATGGTGCGTTATGCTGCAAGTTTTTATGCCCGGACATATTGTGTTTCCAGTCGCCAAACCTCATGGTAAGTTCATAGACGCCGTCTTCAATGGTTTTGTGCATATCAAAGCCCATTTTCTCGAATACACGGAGCATGGGTTTGTTTTCGACGAGTACCTCGGCTGTAAAACCTTCAAGATTGTCACTGATGGCGATTTCCGTCAGGTAATTCAGCATTTCGGTCCCAATATCCCTGTTATGATAATCATCCCGTATGGCGAAGGCAACCTCTCCCATTCTGCCGTCCGGGGTCTTGATGATCTGTCCCATGCCAATGACCCGTTCCTTGCCGGCTATTTCGATACAGGCCAGGAGTGTCAGCTCTTTGGTATAGTCGATCACAACGAAATCCTGACGGCGGGAATGTGGCATATCGAGTCGGGTGGACATGAAACGGCGCTGGAAGCTCTGATCGGAAAGTGAGTAGAAGAAATCCTTGATAATGGGTTCGTCGTTGATGCGGACGGGGCGGAAATGGAGGATATCACCCAGGGTACTTTCCCGGGTAGTCTCGAGGTGTTCGGGGTACTCGCCCCTTTTGCCAGGAATATAGGCCTGGTCTTTGTAGATCAGGTTCAGTTCCTTGGCTTTCTGAATCAGTTCCGCCCGGAATTTGGGATGGGCGATGGAGATGATATCCATAGCGCGTTCGCGTATGTTTTTGCCGTGGAGATAGGCCACCCCGAACTCGGTTACCACGTAATTGATATCACCCCGGTTCAGGGTAACACCGGCACCACTGTCGAGGAACGGCACGATGCGCGATATTTCCCCATCCTTTGCGGTAGATTCAAGAATGAGGATGGTTTTGCCATTGGGCGACAAATTGGCTCCCCGCATGAAGTCGGCATGGCCGCCGATACCGCTGAAAAACAGGCTCCCGATAGACTCCGAAGTCGACTGACCGGTCAGATCCACCTGCAGCGCCGCATTGATGGCGGTCATATTGTGAAGCTGGGCAATAATCAGAGGGTTGTTGGTGTAACTGACTTCGCGAAATTCTATTCCCGGGTTATCATCGATAAACTCATAAGTATCTTTGGATCCCATGCAGAGGGAAGCGACCGTCTTGCCCCGATCGATGGTTTTGCGGCTGTTGTCGATGACCCCGTTGCGGATCAGGTTGACCATGGAGTCGGTGAGCAGTTCGGTATGGATACCCAGGTTTTTCTTGTTGGTGATATTGGCAAGGATGGCATTGGGCATCCTTCCGTAGCCAAGCTGAATGGTGTCGCCGTCTTCGATGATACTGGCCACATACTTGCCGATACGCTGGGATATATGGCCGGGAACTTCGGAATGAAACTCCAGGAGGTCCTCCTCTTTGTGTACGATATAATCGATATCCTTGATATGGACAAAGGTATCTCCATGGATGCGGGGCATGCGAGGGTTGATCTGGGCGATCATGATACCGGCGGACTGGATGGCGGCCTTGGTAATATCCACGCTGATACCCAGGCTTACGTACCCGTTCTTGTCGGGCATGGATGCCTGGAACAATGCCACATCGATCTCGATATTGCGGTTTTTGAGCAGCTGCGGGATGCGGGAGAGGAAAATGGGCGTATAGTCGGCAAATCCGGCATTGACCTTTTCCCTGGTATTGTCGCCGATGAAGAAGGAGTTGTGCCGGAAATTGTAGGTGAATTTTTCATCTTTCCAGGGTGCCACGCCAAGAGTCCAGACCTGCATCAGTTCGGCATCGGCAACCGCCTTGGGATATTTTTCCACATATTTGACCAGAGCTCTCACCAGGTACTGGGGTTCACCGCAGGCGGTGCCGATAAAGATCTTGTCTCCCCTGCGCACATTCGAGAAGATCTCTTTTTCCCCGGCAAATTTGTCCGGATACCGGCTGCGCCAGTGCTCCAGAATCTCCTTTTTGTCATTCATGGTGTTACAGCTTTTCTCCGAAAGAAAAATATAAGTTGAATCCGTGAATTATGGGTGAAGAACGGGCGGCCGGGACGTTTTAGCGCGGTTGAAAAAACACCTGCGTGAATTGCTGCGGTTGAAACAGACACCGGGCAGATCAGTTGTGGATATTGCATACATTGTCATGTGGTCCGGTGCAGGCTGCTATTCATCAAAACGGCAAGTCATCATCCACATCGGGCAGATCCGCATCAAACGAGTTCCGGTCATTGCCTTCAGGCTCGCCCTGCTTGCCGCTTCCGGATTCCTGATCTTCTTCCATGCTCAACCGCCAGGCACGCACATCCGTATACCATCGGCCATTATACTCTCTGCTTTGAATGTTGATATAGGCCGTTACAGTCTGGCCTTCCTGCAGGTTGACCTTGTCTATCTCATCCCCCCATTGGGTGATACAGATGGTCTTGGGGTACTGTTCCGCGGTTTCAAGGATGAAGTCTCTTTTTCGCCAGGGACCGTTGCGACCCTCGCCGGACA
>SLHZ01000343.1 GCA_007135895.1 Balneolales bacterium
CAAGACCCTCTTCACCAAGAGAATCGGTGATAAATTCACTAACCTCGCGCCCGCGCTCGCCGATCAGGGCAATTACATTGATATCGGCCGACGAAGTGCGGGCTATCATACCCAGTAAAATACTCTTGCCAACCCCGGATCCGGCAAAGATGCCCATGCGCTGACCTTCGCCCAGGGTATTCATGGCATCAAGGGCCCGCACCCCCGTCATCATGGGTTTGACTATACGGCCACGCTCAAGTGGACCCGGCGGCTCGTTGTAAACCGGCTGGTGGTCCCCATTGAGAATGGGACCCTTGTTGTCGATAGGCATGCCATCGGCATTGACCACCCTTCCAAGCATGGCATCCCCAATGGCCAGGGTCATCGGACGGCTGCTCAGTTCCACCAGGCATCCCGACTGCAATCCCTCCACCCGGTCATAGGGCATCAGCAGAGTTTCATTTTCGCGAATCCCCACCACTTCCGACTGAATCGGCTTGTTGTTAATGGTATGGATGGTGTAGATCTCCCCGACAGAGGCCTGGAGCCCGGTGCACTCGACAATAGTGCCAATAACCGTCGATACTTTACCGTACCGTTTCGGGACTGCAGGAATCATAGGAATCTTGTCCCGTATCTCCTGGAAATGACCGGCCAGACTCTGTCGTACAATGGTCCTCATTTCGGAAGAATAAGTGATTCCTTGAAGTCCTCAAGCACCAGGCGAAACTCACGCACTATTTTTTCGCGATTGGTCTCCAGCTGATACTCACCCGGCTTGCAGTATTTGCTTACGCGTATGACGACACCGGTAGTCTCCGCAAATTCTTTCTGTAGGGCATCAACCATGTCGTAATCTTCGGCGGACACCCACAGCACCGGCCTGCTCTTTTTGTCAATCTCCTGAAAAAGACCACGCAGTTCTTCTTCCAGCTTGTTCCGCATGGCACCGTTGACCACCGGGATGCCCAAAATGGCCTCACAGAGATCGAAAACAAGCTGAAGCAGCCCGGGTTTGAGCAGATCCTGAACTTCTTTCCACTCCTGCCGGGCCTTCATAAACTCCTTTTTGAACACCTCCTGACTCTGCTCCAGCTCCGATCGCCCTTTCTGGCAGCCTTGCTGAAACCCCTCCTGCACCCCCTTCTCATAGGCCTGCTGGCGTGCACTCTTCAGTTCAGCGGCCCATTCCTGCTGTTTCTGCTGAAGCACTTCCTGGTAGTCCGGAGCGGTTTCTTCCGGCTTCTTGTCATCAAAAAGCATCTGATAATTGAGCCGGAACTGCTCATCTTCCTGCCAGGTAAATCGGGTTTTGCGGATAATTTTACGGGCCATGGCTGGTTATTCCACGATTTCGTCGTCAGACATCTTCCGGGTACTGATCTGGCCTTCTTCCTCAAGCTGCTTGATTTTCTTTATAATACGCTGCTGAGCCCCTTCCACGTCCTTGACATGAACCGGTCCAAGTGCCTCCATGTCCTCCTTGAGCATGTCCACAGCGCGTGTAGACATATTCTTGAGGAACTTGTCGGTCAGCTCCTGACTCACACCCTTGAGGCCAAGCACCAGATCCGACTTGTCCATTTCGTTGATGATAATCTGAACCGTACGATCGTCGAAATGGGTGATATCCTCGAAAAGGAACATCTGCTTCTTGATATCTTCGGCGAGCTGAGGATCCCTTTCTTCTATTTGTTTCAGGACATTTCGCTCAACCGATATGTTGGCCTCATTAAGGATATTGGCCACGATGGAAGAACCGCCCTTGACCCGGTCACCCATGGCATCCACACCTCCCATCTGCTCTTTGATGACCTCTTCGACCTCATCGATCACTTCGGAAGATATTTTATCCATGCTGGCCAGCCTGTAGGTGATTTCACCCTGAAGCTCTTCGCTCAAGTAGGAAAGGATTTCAGCGGAGCGTTCATTTTTCAGCTGAGAGATGATCAGTGCCGCCACCTGCGGGTGTTCATTTTGAATAAAGCTGACAATCTGGTTGATTTCATTGGATTGAAAGACGCCAAAAGCGCTGGTTCCGGTCTCCGCTTCCAGCTTGCGGAACATCTCGTGGGCTTCGCCGGATCCGCGTGCCTGTGAGAGAATTCCCTTGGCCAGGTCAATACCGCCTTCTATGATGAACTGCTTGGCCGTCATCAAATCATAAAACTCCCTGATAACCGCGTCAACAACAGGCGGCTTGACATTTTTCATCCTGGCAATTTCCAGGGAGATTTTTTCCACCTCCTCATCTCGCAGCACCTTCAGCATTTTTGAGGCCGTATCCACCCCCACCGATATCAGCAACACAGCCGTTTTCTCTATACCGGAGAGCATGCTGACTTCATCTGCAATTTTGTCTTTTTCCTGTTTTGCCATGATCAAGATCGGGTTATTTGGTCTTCTTTTCTGCCGACAGCAACACGCGCACCACGTTGGCGGCATCTTCCGGCTGGGCATCCACAAATTCCCGGATTTCTTCCAGTATGAAGGACTTGTCCTTAAGCTGCCTTCGGGCAGAAGTACTCAGTTTCTTGTTGTAATAATCTTCTTCTTCTTGTCCCATATCCGCTCCTTCCGGTGTCTCTTCACTGTCATCCGTTTCATCGTCACGTATGGCCACTTCGTCACCCTCCGCAAAATCCTGGAACAGAACCGGGAGCTGCTCTTCCCTCATACGTATCGACATATTGTACATCAGTCCCGCAAATGCCAGCAAGGCGGCAAGTATCAGCGACCATCGCAAGAGATGATTCCAGGGGAACGGCTCTTCCATCAGCAATCGGTACTGTTCATCAAAGGTCGGGTCGAAAAACCGGATTTGTGTAATAGTCAGCTGATCCCCACGGTCCGGCTGCATCCCAAGCGCCGATAGAAGGACAGACCTGAGCTCTTCTACCTCCTCCCCGGCGTAGGGCTGTGACGCCATCATGGGTCTTCCCTCGTCATCCTGCTCAACTACCTGTTTGTAATTCAACAATACAGAGGCCGAGATACGCCGAATCTCACCCTGCGGCTTTTCAAACTGTTCGCGGATTTTGTTTACTTCGTACTGTCTTGATTGAACCGAGGTCTCGTTTCCCCGCGTTGATGTAACGATGGTTTCGGAGCGTTGACTGATCGGAGTCATGTCATCAAAGGGAATCGCTTCATACTGTTCGTCGGTATTTGAATCGGTGCGGCGCTCTTCGGATATAATGATACGGCTGTCGGGATCAATCAGGTCCGATTCGCGGAACAGCCGTTCAAAGTCATGCTCGGTCGCCACGCGCAAAATACTGTTGCCGGGACCCAGAACACGGTCAAGCATGCTTTGTCCCTTATCGGTCAGATACGACTCTGCTTTTTGCCGAAGCTGCATCTGCATCGAGCCGCTCATGAACCCCTCATCATACGAAACCCCGTCGGTCAAACGGTTACCACTCTGATCCAGCACCGTGATGGATTCCTGTCTCAAGCCCTCGACACTGCCTGCCACCAACGCTGTCATTCCATCCACCTGCGCTTTTGAGAGCGATTGCCCCCGTTGGAGTGTAAGGATGATGGATGCCGTCGCATCAACGGTGGTCTGTTGAAAAGGGCCGCGTTCCGGAAGCACCAGATGGACCCGGGAGTACTCCACCTGGTCCAGGCTGGAGATCGTACGCGACAGTTCTCCCTCAAGTGCCCGCTTTTTATTGATACGCTGCATGAAGTCGGTCATACCCAATGTATTGGCATCAAAGAGCTCATAACCCTGTACATCCGACTGGGCAAATCCCATGGAAGCCAGCTGCATGCGAAGTTCATGCACTCGATGGGCCGGTACGTAGACCGATCGTCCGTTTTCCCCGATACGATACGGCACCCCCTGGCTCTGAAGCTCATTGACGACTTCACCGGCCGCCTCTTGTGTC
Source organism: Balneolales bacterium (assembly GCA_007135895.1). Taxonomy (GTDB): domain Bacteria; phylum Bacteroidota; class Rhodothermia; order Balneolales; family Natronogracilivirgulaceae; genus SLHZ01. Next base: position 3,879 of record SLHZ01000343.1, read on the forward strand.
ATGGAGCCGAACAACAGAGTGTATTCGGGTTTCAGGGTCCAGTAAAATACCGCTGTGGTAAAAGCGATAACCAGCACCGCCAGCATCGCAAATATGGTGCGCTGAGCCGGGCTTAGCGGCTCAAAAAAGTAACGTAACGAATCGGCAAGGCGTCCCATGGTGAATTATCCTATATTTGCATCCGGCTGATTTCCTGATAGGCTTCAATGGCTTTGTTCCGGATCTCGACCATCAGCTGAAAACTGAGTTGCGCACGTTGCATGGAGATCATGATATCGTGTACATTTTCGGTTTTCCCTGCGGCAAAATCCTGGACACTCTGCTCCGAAGCCCTGATGTTCTGATCAACAGAATTAACCGCCCTGTTTAATAGATTGGCAAACGAATCGCCGGAGACCGGCCGGCGCACTTCCGGCAACCGGTTAAGCTGACCCGGATCACCGGGCGGGAACAGGCCTCTGATTTCTGCAGGTCCATCCATTTTTTTACTCCAAAAAAGGGTTGAATGAAAAGGATTAACTGAAAAATTGGTTTGCTAAAAAAAGATTATCTGGAAAAAGGTTGATTGAAAACCTGGTTTTAACCGGAAAATCACATTGAAAAACGGGGTGCCCGGCAGATGCTCTGCATCCGGGAATCCGGACGTATCCCCTACATCAGACGGTCTTGTCAATGTGCTGACCGCGGCTCGTGAGCATCTGCTGCTGCATCTCCCCTTTTCCGTTGTAGTAGGAAACAGCGGCATGACCCGAAAACTCGCGATGTATCATGCGGGACTCATCTTCGGTCAGAGCCGGGGGTGAACTGGAGGCAGCGGCCTGCCTGAGTCCGTGAGTCCGGTTGATTTCCTGGGTTTGAGCCGTATTTACAGAACCGATATTCATGGTTGCCATCAAATTTCGAGTGAACGTTTAATGATCTCTTTTTCTGCTTCGATTGCGCTTACGTTTGCTTCATAAAGCCGGCTGGCACTGACCATCTGGCTCATTTCGCGGATCATGTTGATGTCGGGATAACGTACCATTCCGTTTTCGTCCGCATCCGGATGAGTGGGATCGTACTCATAGCGGAAACTCTCCGTTTCCACGATTTCCGCTTGCGGACCCAGCCCGCCGGCCCCTGTACCAGCATTGGCGAAGACCGGCGCACGTCTGCCCGGTGATACCTGGTCCAGCAGCAGACGCTGAAAGTCATGACGGTCACCCACCGTTGTCCGGACCGATTGGGGCCGGTAATAGTCGCCGTTGCCTTCGGGAGCCGTTGTGCCGGCATTGGCGATGTTGCGGGTAGCCACGGCAATTTTGGTTCGCTGGACATCCATGGCCCTGGAGGCCGTTTGAAACGTTGAAAAAACTCTGTCAGGAAGCATGGTTCAGGATGATTGAAGCTTGGTTCAGAATGATTGTTTTGCTGATTAGCCGGCTGCTGCCGATAATGTCATGGTTCTTTATGCTTGTTTTGCTGATTAACCGGCTGGTCGCCAAAAAGGTCATGAGTTCTTTATGCTTGTTTTCAGTCTGGTTGCCGGACCGTTACCGGTTTACTCCTGTTATTCCCATTCTCAGCAGCTCAAAATGGTGGCGCAGGGAACGGGTCATTACATTTACCCTGATTTGCGTGTCGGCCATTTCCAGGAGTTCCGCCTCCATCTCCGGCGCATTTTCTGTTTCCACTATCTCCGGGCGCACCTGGCTCATGCCGCGAACTCCATCGCGCTGCTGCACCCGCTGCAACTCCTCCTCAAAGCTCACATTCAGCTTTTTAAAATCCGGGGTGTCGATGTTGGCAATGTTGGCCGCCGAAATACGCTGACGGAGGGTGAGCGCATCCATGGTCCTGGCCAGCAAGGCCGAATGATCGCTATCTATCAGTTTCATTGTCAGGCCTGTGTGTATGTGCCATGAAAAGTGATTCAGGGTGAATTTTTTTTCCTGCCATCATCACTACAACACGTGTGCCATTTGACGAGAAGAATTTGCTTCACCCGCTGCGGGGATCCTAACCCCTTGTTGTCCGGCATTGCCATCCACGCTTCCCCGCGAACAAAGAAAAAAACGTAACCCGCTGGCAATTTTTTCCACTCCGGTTTTTTTTCTTAAGAAATGATCTTCCCTTGCTGATAATCACCTTAGTTCCAGATATACCGATTTCTGAATGGAGAGGGTATGCCGGGGA
>SLHZ01000004.1 GCA_007135895.1 Balneolales bacterium
AAAGAGGTGGAGTCGCTTATGGTGAGTTTTGGTCTGACAGGCACCGATATCGCCAGGGAGTACGAAAGGGAGGCCAGGTTTGCCGTTTTGGAGGAGTTGAGGGGTACGCACCATGACCGGGAAAAACCGGATTATCAGCATTCCTGGCTTTTTATCGTGGATCAGGACTCCAGGGTGCTGTTGCACCCTCATCTGGAATACGGGGATGAAAGCATGCAGTGGCTTGCAATACCCGGTCATCTTGAGTCGAGACCCGGCGAACATTTGTCCTATCAGATGCAGGACAGGAACCACATCATGTTTTTGAAAGAGTACGCTGACTGGAACTGGTTCCTGGGTTTTTCAGTACTGGAGGATCATCTCTTTGCCCCGGCTCATCGTGTGGAGCAATCCATTAACCGGTTCAGCAACAGGATTCTGGTCCTTTCATTTTTTATTGTGACCTTTTTTGTGGTGCTGCTCCACTACGCGCTGCGTTTCTTTGTGTTGAGCCGGCTTAAGGAGTTCACGGTTTTTGCCGAAAATGTGGAAGTTGTGGATTTGGAGAGCAAAGAGGCACTGGGCAAAGCGCTTGAGGAGGCCCCGGCATCATCCGATGACGAAATCGGTTTATTGTCCAGAGCATTCTCCGGCATGTTGAAACGACTGGCTGATTATGTACAGGAACGAGAAGAGCTTCTAAACGAACTTAGCAGCAAGAACAAGAAACTGGAGGAAGAGGTAAACGAGAGACTGATCGTAGAAGAGGCTCTCAAGGTCAGCGAAGAGCGGTTCCGGACGCTGGTGGAAAACGCGCATGATGGCATTTACATAATGAGGGGCGAAACCTATATCTATGTCAATGACATGTTTTGTGATATTACCGGCTATTCCAAACAGGAAATCCTGACAGATCGCTTTAATTTCGGCTCCCTGCTGTCCGACGACTCCAGGGATATTATTCAGAGCCGCTACGAGAAGAGGCTGAAGGGGGAGGAGATACCGGGGATGTATGAAATCGAGATCATACGCAAGGATGGTGTTCCAAGACCTGTCGAGGTAAACACGGCACAGATCCATAATCCTGAGGCACTGACCATCATCGGGGTTATGAGGGATATATCGGAGCGCAAGCAAGCAGAGGAGCTTATACGCAACAGTCTCGAGGAAAAAAACGTACTGCTGTCCGAAATTCATCATCGTGTCAAAAACAACATGGCGGTGATATCCAGCCTGCTGGCATTGCAGTCGGAGTTTTCCGGTTATAAAAACGATGCTGAAGGGTTGCTCAGGGAGACCCAGGGGCGCATCAAATCCATGGCCCTGGTTCATGAACTGGTGTACGAGCAGAAAAACTTTGCTAAAATTGATGTCAGCAAGCTGCTGAAGAGACTGGTGGAGAATCTTCAGAAGAGCTACGAGAGAGATGATTGCCCCATTGCCCTGCACACGAATATTGAACCGCTGATGCTGAATATGGAGTTGACGATACCGTTAAGCCTTTTTGCCAACGAAGTGATTCTCAATGCCTACAAGCATGCTTTCAAAGGGCGCAAGGAAGGCCGTATTGATGTCGTCCTGAAAAAAGAGGCGAAGGGTTTCAGGTTCGTGGTGGCAGATAATGGCGTGGGGGTGGATGATCTGGAGAAGCTGAATCAACCCGACACATTCGGCTATACCATCATTCATGGACTGGCCGGCCAGGTTCGCGGCAAACTCTCTTTTGCCTCCCCGGCGGGCAGGGAACACGGGGAAGGAGGTCTGCGCGTGGAAGCCTTCTTTTCGCCATGAGTTGATCGTGGTTTGAATTGTTTACCTGTTCCAGGAGTCAATGAGAAGGGCGACAGCCCCGTCACCGGTCACGTTGCAGGCCGTGCCAAAGCCATCCTGTGCCATATAGAGTGCGAGCATGAGTCCCAGCTGTGCATCGGTGAATCCGAGTATGGATGACATCAGGCCGAGAGCCGCCATAACGGCGCCACCGGGAACGCCCGGTGCAGCGATCATGGTCACACCCAGCAGGACAATATAGGGGAAAAAGGTAGCAAACTCGGGTTGTCCGGCGTTCAGGACCATTACGGCGACGGAACACGATACCAGGGTGATAGTACTGCCGGCCAGATGAATGGTGGCCGACAAGGGTATGACAAACTCGGCAATCCGCTCGGAGACACCGTTTGATTTGGCACTTTGAAGAGTAACCGGGATAGTTGCCGCGCTGGACATGGTCCCAAGGGCGGTAGTGTAAGCCGGTATCATGTTCAACAGGGCCCGGAATGGATTTTTGCCTGTTCGGAGTCCCGCAAGAGTGTAGAGGGTGACCAGGTATCCGAGATGAAGCAGGAGCACAAGCAGGAAAACGCGGCCAAAGACGCTCAGGGTTTGAAATACTTCGCCGGTGGCCGCAAGGTTGGCGAATATGCCGGCGATGTGAAAAGGCAGAAAGGGAATGATGACTTTGACAATAACCAGGACGATGATCGCCCGGAATTCCTCGGCGATCCGGTGCAGGCCGGTTTGCGCTTTTTCATGTCGCAGGAAATTGATGCCCAACCCGAAAATAAAAGCCGTGACCAGTGCGGTCATCACACCCATGATCGGGGGTGTGCTGATACGGAGAAAAGGTTCCAGTCCGCCCACAGCTGTCTCACCGGCCTCACCGCCGCTGATGAACAGGGGAATGAGTGTTGCAGCGATGAAGAACGCTGCGGTACCGGCTATTAGTGTTGAGCCGTAGGCAAGGCCGGCCGTTCCGGCCAGCAGGCGTCCCGCTTTTGAACCGAGCTCGGCAATACCGGCCACGATGAAACCGATGATGATAAGCGGTACAATATACCCCAGGAACTCACCGAAAAGGTGGCTGAATGTAAAAAGAACTCTTCCCGTCCAGACAGGCAGGAAGAGTCCGGTCAGAATTCCGGCCGTGATGCCGAGGAGAAGTCTCGGCACCAGGCCCGGTTTTTTTAATGACATAACATCGTGTTGGTCAATGCTGTGTTGCACTTATTACTTGAACACAGGATTCAAAATAATTCACAAAAATAATTCACAAGACCGAATGATCGGGTCGGGACAGCCATCTGCGTTATTTTTACAGCTGTCGATGCGATTCGATCAATCCGGTGTGACGACCAGGGTGGCGCCACCCATTTCGGGAGCCACCTGTTCGTATCGGATGAGGGAGTAATCCTCACTGCTGACCCAGATGGTCATGCTTCCGGGGGATCCGTCGGCCGGAGTGACCTTCACACGAAATGTCTGTTGACCGTCTTCGAGTGTTTCGGCAGTGGTTTCGAGCCGGAAGATTTTTTCGGACATGGTATTCATGTCGGCATTGCGGAAGACGGCGCTGTAGCCGTCATACAGAGGCAGGGTAGTAAGCATCAGTGCCCGTACCGGTCCTTCGGCGAAAAGGGGACCTCCAAGCTTGATATCTACCGGGGTGATCTGTCCGCCCATGTTGATCTGGCCCGTGACACTGTTTTCCGAGTAGTCAAGATTGATTTCAATGGGACCTTGCGTGATCTGGCGCGACCGGGGTGCGAGTGTGGCCGCCAGAAGGACGATCTCGTCCACTGCTTCTCCCATGGGGGTCTGGGTGACCTCCCGGATGGTCACAAGCTCATCTTCGCGGGTGATTTCCGCTGTGGCTTTCAGTTCCATGCCCATCTCCGGAATAGTCATCGTGAAAGCGTGTGTTCCGGATTCAAGCTCCCGTGCCGGGACAAGGGTTTGTCCCAGTTCATCATCACTGAGGGCTTCGGGAAGGGTGACGGTAGTGATATCAACGGTTATTTCCTCAAGGCGCTGCGCCACATCATCGGGCATGTCGGGTTGATAGCGGCCGCCGATATGCTGTGCCAGGAATTTTTCCATGGCGGCTATGAAAGCCATATTGTTGACGGGCCGGGCGAATCCGTGGCCTTCATCGGGCGCGTTGATGTACTCCACCGGAAAGCCGCGTTCCCGCAGGGCCACGACAATCTGGTCACTTTCGGCTTTTACGACGCGGGGGTCATTCTGACCCTGGACCACCAGCAGCGGTGCGGTGATGCGGTCGGCGGAAAAGAGCGGAGACTGGCGGATCAGCTGGGCTTCGCCTTCCGGAGTGTTGGGATCGCCCATCCGCTCGAGGAACATCTTGCGGGCTGCTTCCCAATAGGGGGGGATGGAGTTGAGCAGGGTGATGAGATTCGAAGGTCCTACAAAGGAGACTCCGGCGGCATAGAGATCGGGAGTGAAAGCGAGTCCGGCCAGGGTGGCGTACCCGCCATAGGATCCACCGAAGATGGCCACGCGATCAGGATCGGCAATACCTTTTTCGATCAGATATTTCACGCCCCAGGTGATATCGTCCTGCATGAGGTCTCCCCATTCGAGGTTACCGGCGTTCAGGAACTCTTTGCCGAAGCCGGTACTCCCCCGGAAGTTGGGTTGCAAAACGGCATAGCCGCGATTGGCCAGGAACTGGGCATAGGTGCTGAATCCCCAGTAGTCCCGCGCCCAGGGTCCGCCATGCGGTACGACGACCACCGGCAGGTTTTCTTCACCGAATCCGTTAGGCAGGGTGAGATAGGCCGGTATTTCGAGTCCGTCTGAAGAGGGGTACCGGATGCTTACCATGGGGGACATGTACTGGGATGGCAGGTCACCCCGCGGGGTGTACTGGTAGGTGAGTTCCCGGGTATTCATGTCGTAGAGATAGACCGAAGAGGGGGTCACGTCGGAGTAGGCGACAACCATATAGCGGGTTTCGTCGGTTGTGCCACCGGAGAAGGAGATCACGGCATCGCCCAGCTGGCTTTGCAGGTGCTGGTAGTGTTCCTCATATTCGGGATTTTTAAAATAGCGGCGGGTTCGGTCATCGGTATAGGAGGTGGCGATGATTTCACGTGTTTTGGACGACTGCCAGAGACCGCCGAAGTTGACCCGGTCTTCCGGGTCTTTCTCCAGGAAGGTTTTATCGAGGGTAGCCAGGTTCATCAGGTAGAGTTTTGTCTTGTCCCGGTCCGGCCCCTTGTCGGTAACCAGGTAGATCTGGTTGTTGTCTTTGTGGAAGCCGGCGGGATAGGCCGATTCCATGAGACCCCATTCGTAGATCAGGGTCTCGGTCCCGTCCTCATTGAGTCTCCACAGCTCATTATCGCCATTCTCCCTGGATCGGGATGCGAGTCGGAGCTGGTCTTCCCAGTCGAAGATCCAGGAAGTATAGCGGTTGGTGTTTTCGCGCAGGAGAGTCAGTTCACCGGTCGAGATGCGGAGTTCGTAAAGATCATGCCAGGCGGCGTCTCGTTCATTGAGTCCGACATACATCAGGTCGTGATCTTCCCGTGCCACATGGAAGATGATGGCACGTACTCCTTCCAGATCGGTAATATTTCGTGCTGCCGGGATGGTGCCGGGTGCGGCTTCCGAGGGATCCAGGGCATAGATATTGAAGTTTTCATCGCCACCCTGATCCATTACAAAAAGCAGGTACTTTCCGTCGCGGGACCAGAAGTAGCCGGGAATAGGCCGGTCCGTCCGGTCGGTGACCGGAAGGGCATCGTCAAAAGCGGCCTCGACGGGCTTGACCCAGAGATTTCGGGTGCCCTGATAGGGCCTCATGAACGAGAGGTGTGTACCGTCGGGGGAGAGTTGGCCGCCACTGATTTCGGGATCTCCGAAGAAGAGTTGGCGGTCGAGCAGGGGTGGCGCGTCATCGGGAATGACGGCGGCGCTCATTGCAGCCCCGGTTGCGGTCACACCGGCAGTCGCTGCTGTTCCGGTTGCAGCCATATCATCGGCATCAAAGTCATCGGTTACTGTTTTATCCTGCACAGTGGCACAGGCTAAAAGCAAAAGACCGGTCATTAGGGTCAGGAATAGGGGTTTCATCATGAGGAAGCAGGTATGGAGTTTTGGGTAGAGGCGTTTTTGAAAAATAAGTCTGGAAGCAATGGTCATCGGACACTTTTATCCAGGCGGAATAGCCGGTATTAAACTGTTTCATCTGTTTATATTTTTGGGATTCAAGTGGACAGATGGAACATTCATGGAATAATCATGCGCCTGTGTGTCCGAAGT
>SLHZ01000030.1 GCA_007135895.1 Balneolales bacterium
CCTCAACGGCCCATGCCGGCCAGAAAGCTGACGAGCCGGTATCTGCATCGGTAAACACGGACCAGTCGGTTGCCCAAAGCCAGCCAATTGCGCAAAACCAGTCGCTTGCCCAAAGCCAGCCAATTGCGCAAAACCAGCCGCTTGTTCATAGGCGGCCGGCTGCACAGAGCCGGCAGGACCTGCAGAACGAGCCGGTTATCCGCTATTTCGGTGATCCGGACCGGAACTGGTCTCTGTATACCAGCTATGCCCCGGATGACGAGGCCGGACCGGATCGCTATCCAAACAGGGATTACAACTTTATCACCCAGTACAGCATGCGCATATCCCCGGTTGAAAACGGATACCTGACCGGCATAAATCTTTTTCTGGACGACTTCAGGCCGGGTGGATTCGGCCTTGAGACGGTGGGCTATTATCAGGACGTGGTGGCCTTTGACTGGCCTTTCCCCTTCAACCATGTACCGCAGCTTTTTCTGGGCCATGCCGTGCGTTTTACCGCTCCGGATGAAGGCGGAAGCCTCCAGAAGATCCGTTTTTACAGTGGTCCGGGGACGGTGGTTTCCGGCGGGACACAAGCTGTCGTTCGCATGGAATTCCGGCAGCCTGAGCTGTCCGATGTTTTCTATTATGACCCCTCAATGGGAATTGGTTTTACGTTTAATACCCCGGTGGAGGGTGGTGCCGACGGTAACGATCGGACGGGTTACGGTGTGCGCTTTACTGCTCCGGAGGGCGAAGAAGGATCACTGGCCAGAGCCCTGGATGTATACGTAACGGCCTTCAATCAGTTTATGCCCGGTGCCGACAACCCGCCCGATGATGAACTCAGGGTCCGGCTCTATCAGACGGGCGAAGATGATCTGCCCGAAGGCGAACCTCTTGGTGAAGTCCGTGTCTCCATGCTCGATCTTGAAACGGAGCAATTCAACCGGATTGATCTGCTCGATGCCGGTGTCTATGTCGAAGCAGGTACCGATGTCGTTGCCGCGCTGGACCTGGTCAAGGTTGGCAACCAGGACCGGATCGGTTTTGCCGGCACTCCTTCGCTTCCCACACCCTTTGAACGCAGCCTGCTCAAGGAGAATGATGAATGGGTCTCCATCGCCAATAGCGCCTCGTTTGGATCGGGACCCGGTGCGGGCTCCGAACTCTGGATGCACATGCACTTCGAGTCCGGCCCGGTCGTAGATCAGGGATCCGAAATAGCAGTGGTCGAGCGTCCGCTAACCGATTTTTCTGCCAGTCAATGGACCGATATCGATCTTTCCGATGAATCGCTGCCGCAGCTGGAGCCCGGAGAGGACCTGTGGGTCGCAGTAACGCTGCATGATGCCGGTGAAGATGACCTCCTTTCGATGGTTACCGGCGATGCCGAATCAGATCCCCGATACCGTTTCGCCGCCCTGGTCCAGCAGGAGACCGATGTCTGGAAATATCTGGTCGATACGCAGTTTGACAATGATTATGCTTTTCGTATGGAGGCGGTTTTTGCCACCGGTACTGCGGACCTGACCGACAACCTGATCCTGGCCCTCTACAGCAGTGATCAGGATAGTTTGCCGGGCTCTTTTCTTAACTTTCATACCACACCCCTTGCATCGCTCACCGAGGGCGAATGGAACTATTTCGACGTATCGGAGTGGGAATACATGATGGAAACCGGCCGGGACTTCCATATCGCGGTCACCTCCCAGATAGAGGATGCGGCCGATGGCTTCGCGCTGCGTTCCGATGCGGGTCGTGCCGGTGAGGAAAAACGTGCCGGCGCTTTCTATGAAAACACGACGGGCTGGACTCTGCTGGCGGATCGTGAAGGATATGCCAATTATCAGTTTCTGATGGAGGTATTCTACAGTCGGGAGACGTCTGCACGTGATGATATTGCCGGCCGTTTTGCACTTCACCCGAACTACCCCAATCCGTTCAACCCGTCCACCATCATTGCTTTTGAGCTGCCGGTGGAACAACAGGTAGTATTGGAGATCTATGATCTGCTTGGCAACAGGGTGTCGACGTTGGTTGACCGGCACATGGCGGCGGGTTTCCACCGGGTCACCTTTGATGCCGGCGGACTGGCCAGCGGCACCTATATCTGCCGGCTCAGAGCCGGAGAATTTGTGCAGTCCCAAACGATGATGCTCGTGCGCTGACATCAAAGGGGAGTCCATGCTTATCTGTGCACCGGTTTCTCTGAAACCATGAAAGTGGCACATCCGAAGCCGAAAATAGCGGTGAGAAAGTACATTCATGCGTGAAGCATGCGTGAAATTGCAGGTCGGGACCGGTTTGTCCGGTGCCGGTCTTATGTGTATTTTTGACTGAGCCCGGAATCCACTCAGATGACCTCTCCGCAGACCAGTTTTTTGGGGAATCGGACGGATCTGCAGGTCAGTTTTTTTGCGGATCCGTTATGCCGGATCAGGGTCCCTGTACACATTATCTGTTTACATTATCTGTTCACAATCTGTTCACATAAAACCGTTTCCAAACCTTTTGCTCATGTCAGAACCCGATGCTGGAACCCGTTCTCCCCGAAACTTCATTGAGGAAATCATCGAAAAGGATTTGCAGGAGGGGCGCCATGAAACGGTGCTGACCCGGTTTCCACCTGAACCCAACGGTTACCTGCACATCGGCCATGCCAAGTCCATTACACTGAATTTCGGTCTGGGAAAGAAATATGGCGGAGAAACCAACCTGCGCTTTGATGACACCAATCCGGTTACCGAGACGGTGGAATTCGTGGAGAACATCAAGCAGGATGTGAGATGGCTGGGGTATGAGTGGACCCGCGAGCGCTATGCCAGCGACTATTTCGAGGACCTCTTTGAAATGGCCATCCGGTTGATTCGCATAGGCCTGGCCTATGTCGACGATTCCACGTCCGAAGAAATCGCCCGGGGGAAAGGCACACCGACCCGGCCGGGTGAGGAGAGTCCGTACCGCCACCGTTCCCCTGAGGAGAACGAAGATCTGTTCCGGAAGATGCGTGCCGGCGAGTTTCCCGAGGGCTCCCGCACACTTCGGGCGCGAATCAATATGGCTTCACCCAACATGCTGATGCGTGATCCGGTGATCTATCGCATCAAGTTCGCCTCCCATCATCGTACCGGTGATGCCTGGTGCATCTATCCCACCTACGACATGGCCCATGGACAGAGCGATGCCATCGAAAAGATCACCCATTCGATCTGTACGCTTGAATTCATGCCGCACCGCGAGCTGTACGACTGGTTTATCGAAAAGCTTGAGCTCTATCCTTCGCGCCAGTACGAATTCGCCCGGCTCAATATGTCGTACACAATCATGAGCAAGCGCCGCCTGCTGAAACTCGTTGAGGGAGGTCATGTCGACGGATGGGATGATCCGCGCATGCCAACCATTTCGGGGCTGCGCCGCAGAGGTTACACACCCGAGGCGATCCGTGATTTCTGCCAGAGAATCGGGGTGGCCAAGCGGGACAATCTGATTGATGTTTCGCTGCTCGAGTTTTGCGCAAGAGAACATCTCAACAAGATTGCCATGAGGCGTATGGTGGTTTTTGATCCGGTGCGGCTGGTCATCACCAACTGGCCTGAAGGAACGACCGAAGAAGTAGAAAGTGAGAATAATCCGGAAGACCCGGCCTCCGGCCATCGCAAGATTCCTTTCGGGAAGGAACTGTACATTGAGCGGGCGGATTTCATGGAAGATCCCCCGAAAAAATTTTTCCGGCTCGGTCCCGGTCGGTCGGTGCGGCTGAAAAGCGCCTATATCATTACCTGTGATGATTACGAAAAGGATGAAGATGGCCGAATCACGGAGATCCGCTGCCGGTACCATGCCGACAGCCGAAGCGGTAGCGACACCTCCGGCATCAAGGCGAAAGGAACCTTGCATTGGGTCAGCATACCGCATGCCATTCCCGTCGAGATACGCGAATATGACCGGCTTTTTGTTGTGGAGAACCCGGTTGAAGAGGCCGAAAAACAGGGCAGGGAATTTACCGACCTGATCAACACACAGAGCCTCAACATCATAGCCGATGCATGGGCGGAACCCGCTCTGGCTCATGACGACCCGGAAAACTACTTCCAGTTCCTGCGCAAAGGCTATTATTACCCGGACACAACCTTCCGGAAAGCCGCTTCCAAACAAAAGCCGTTTTTTAACCGCACCGTCACGCTGCGCGATACCTGGTCGAGAAAAAACCGGTGAAAACGTTTGGTGTTTAGACGACTTTGTTGCGTACCGTGCCGTTTTGCTTGTAACCGCGCACGATATCAATGGCATCCAGTGCAACGGCATTCTGGGCCTGTTGCGTACTTGCCCCGATATGATGGGTCACATAAGCACCGGGCAGCTCCTGGAACCGGTTGCTGAAATCGCCGGTCTTGAACTCGGGCTCGTCGTTGAATACATCGATTCCGGCACGCAGGCGACCTGATTTGACCTCGGTGAAGAGGGCCTCTTCATCGACTACACCGGCCCGGGAGGTATTGATGAACATGCTGCCGTCGGGCAATGCCGCCAGGACCTCAGCGGATATGATGTTCTTCGTCTGCGGGCTCATGGCCAGGTGGACACTCAAGACATCGCACTGAGCGGCCACCTTCTCAACGTTTTCGGCGTAGGTGACACCCAGTTCTTCGGCACGCTCAGGAGTAAGGGAACGTGACCAGGCCACGACCGGCATGCCGAAAGCGTGTGCACGTTCTATGACGGCCTGTCCAATATTGCCCGTTCCAATGATACCCAGTGTTTTGCCAAATACCCCCTCGGCTTTGCTGAAGAGGGCCTTGTTCCATTTTCCGTTGCGGAAATCGATGATGTTATCGGGAATCTGACGGTCCAGAGAGAGAATCAGTCCCATGGTCAGTTCCGCAACGGCGATGGAGTTCTGTCCCGGACAATTGGCCACAAAGACCCCGGTCTTGGCGGCTGTTTCCAGATCGATATTATTCACCCCGGCACCGGCCCGGATGATAAGCTTCAGGTTCGGACTGCTCTGAATGCATGGTGCCTGGACCTTGGTGGATCGAACGATGAGGACCATGCCCTCAACGCCCTTGTTGAGTTCATCAGCGGTTGCTCCCGGGTTGTTGACCACCTCACAGCCCAGCTCTTCAAGTTGTTTTTTTGCATGATCCGGCAATTTGTCGGCAAGATAGACTACCATGGTTCGCTCCTTTCTTTTGATTGTTGGAATAATGTTGTTTTTCGTACTAACAGAATGAAATGGATTCAATATGTGTAGAAAAGCGGTTCCAATGGAGATATTACTACCTTTGGAACCGGAAATCAAACGTAATCGTCCGTGTCGGCAGGAGAGCGCGTTATTCACGCCAAACTCTTCGGGATAAGGTCCGGGCATCAGCCGTTCCCGCCTCACTATGCAAAGTACAAGGTGATCCAGGCGAAGTACAAGGTGATCCAGGCGAAGTACAAGGTGATCCTGGCGAAGTACAAGGTGATCTGTGCAAAGTACAAGGTGATCTGTGCAAAGTACAAGGTGATCAGGCAGAGTACAAGGTGATCCAGCCGGATTATGGTGTCTTTCAGGATCTTTTATAAAGGGGATGACTGGTTTATCGGAAGATAAAGGTCAGAAAGAATATGCCGATCTGGTATAAAAACTGTCACTTTTATTGGTATTGTAAATTGAGGATGTATTATTTTGTGACCATTCTGATTTGTTTCGAACGGTAATATTTATAAACGGTGATTGAACCATAAAAAAAGGAGCTGGCATGTCACAAGCATATTTCAAAGTACCCGTTGCCCGCAATGAACACTACCTGTCATATGCCCCCGGAACGCCGGAGAGAAGGGCTCTACTCGAAGAAATCAAGCGGCTGGAGTCCGTGGAGCTGGAGATTCCTTTGATTATCGGCGGACAGGAAGTCCGAACCGGCGATACGGTACCGGTGCTCATACCCCACCGGCATTCGCACAAGCTCGGTGTATTGCATCGTGCCGGGAAAAAGGAAGTGACCATGGCGATTGATGCGGCCATGGAGGCCC
>SLHZ01000182.1 GCA_007135895.1 Balneolales bacterium
CAGCTGGCCCGACAATGTGAATCTCGACAAAGCCCGGCGTTTACTCTGGCCCGTCAAGCAAAAGTACGGCAATGGAATATCCTGGGCTGACTTAATGATTCTCGCCGGCAACGTGGCCCTGGAATCGATGGGTTTCCGCACGTTTGGCTTTGGCGGCGGTCGTGTCGATATCTGGCAGCCGGAGGAGGACATCTACTGGGGCAGCGAGGATACCTGGCTGGGCGACAAGCGTTACAGCGGTGACCGTGAGCTTGAAAGCACCCTGGCGGCCGTACAAATGGGGCTCATCTATGTTAATCCTGAAGGACCGGACGGTGAACCGGATCCGGTAGCCTCGGGGCGTGATGTCCGCGAGACTTTTGCCCGTATGGCCATGAACGATGAAGAGACGGTTGCGTTGGTGGCAGGCGGACACACCTTCGGAAAGTGTCACGGAGCGGCCGACGCCGGACATCTGGGTCCGGATCCTGAAGCGGCGTCTCTTGAAGAACAGGGCCTGGGCTGGGCGAACCGTTACGGCACCGGAAAAGGCGAACACACCATAACCAGTGGGATTGAAGGCGCGTGGAAACCCAATCCCACCCGGTGGGACATGGGGTATTTCGATATGCTTTTCGGTTATGAGTGGGAACTGGTCAAGAGTCCGGCCGGAGCGTGGCAGTGGCTGGCCAGAGATGTGAAAGAAGAGCACATGATACCCGACGCGCATCATCCGACGAAAAAGCATAGGCCCATGATGACGACGGCTGATCTGTCGCTTCGCTTCGATCCGGTTTACGAACCCATTTCACGACGCTTTCACAAGGATCCGGAAGCCTTTGCCGATGCCTTTGCCCGTGCCTGGTTCAAACTTACGCATCGCGATATGGGTCCGAAAGTACTATATCTGGGTCCCGAAGTGCCGGAAGAGGATCTCATCTGGCAGGATCCGGTCCCGACTGCCGATCATCCGCTGATTGATAGCGCGGATATTGCCGCTCTCAAGTCCAGTGTCCTGGATTCCGGACTGACCATTGCCGAGCTGGTTTCAACCGCATGGGCTTCGGCATCCACCTTCCGGGGTTCGGACAAGCGCGGAGGTGCCAATGGCGCACGGATCCGACTGGCGCCGCAGAAAGACTGGGAAGTCAACCAGCCTGAGCAGCTGGCCAAAGTCCTCGACAAGCTGGAAACGATCCGAAAGGAGTTTAACGGTGACCGGTATGATGGCAAAAAAGTCTCCCTGTCCGATCTCATCGTACTGGCCGGTTGTGCCGCCGTGGAAGAGGCCGCCGGTTTGGCAGGGTATGGTATCGAGGTGCCCTTTGAACCGGGGCGTACCGACGCTTCAACGGAACAGACCGATGCCGAGTCCTTCGAGGTAATGGAGCCTGAGGCAGATGGTTTCCGAAACTACCTGAAGAAAACCTATGTGGTGCCGGCCGAAGAGATGTTGGTTGACAAGGCGCAGCTTCTCACCCTCAGCGCGCCGGAAATGACGGTCCTCGTGGGCGGTCTGCGTGTGCTGGGTGCCAACACGGGTGGATCGAAGCACGGTGTTTTCACCAGTCGTCCCGGAGTGCTCACCAACGATTTCTTTGTCAACCTGCTTGATATGAATACCGAATGGAATCCCGCTTCCGATGCCGGTGATCTCTTTGTTGGAAGTGACCGGAAGACCGGTGAGCACCGGTGGTCCGGCACCCGGGTGGATCTCGTGTTTGGCTCAAACTCCCGTTTGCGGGCCTTGGCCGAAGTCTACGCACAAGATGATGCCGGGGAGAAGTTTGTCCGTGATTTCATATCCGCGTGGGACAAGGTGATGAATCTGGACCGTTTTGATCTGGGGTGACACTCGGTCTTATGGACACCGTACCGTGTAAGGATATTTTTCCTTATTTCACCAGCATCATCGTGCGGTGAAGGTTCTTTTTCCCGGTTTCCAGCCGGTAGAGGTAGACTCCGGATGCCAGTGCGGCAGCGTCAAACGACACGGTGTGGGTTCCGGCCGGCAGGGTTTCATTCACAAGAACGGCCACCTGGCGGCCCAGTATGTCATAGACAGTGAGCCGGATATGCCGGGAGTCTTCGGCCAGATCAAAACGGATCGTGGTGACGGGATTGAATGGATTGGGATAGTTCTGATGAAGGCGGCTTGTTTCCGGTCGCTCTTCGGGCTCCGGAACGAAGGTATCGGTAGCACCGCGGTTGTAGGTCAGCCGGATGGCATCGGCACGGAGCACACCATCCATCTCCGTGTTTTCGGGCATATCCACCACAATGGAGATATCTCCCGGAAGGTCAACCGGGAATACGCCTGCCGCAACCCAGTCGCCGCTGTTCTCGTTCTGGTTGATGATGGATAAGCCCAGCAGTTGTTCCATCCGGTACATGCGGTAGCGTGCCCGTGTGACCGCGTTCTCCGTTTTCGGGAGTAGTACCTCCAGTTCCACCAGTCCGGGATGGACATCGGGAAACAGATAAGTTGCCTGCGCCTCCGGGGAGCTGGTGTAGCGGCTGGAAGTTCCCCACGCCTGGTTATTGCTGGTGTGCCACGTTCCTTTTTCGGAATAGTTTTCCGATTCGTTATCCATGATGGTGAAATCGCGGTTGCCACCCAGTTGCTCGATCTGCATGGCATCGGCCCGAAGCACACGGCTCGGCTGGTCGGTATCGGGCATGGAGACGGTGACTTGTATTTCATCACTGGAGGTGGCGTCAAACGAACCCAGCCATCTCCAGGCGGCGCGGTCGATATTCTGATCCACGATCCGTTCCAGAATCACCTCGCCGTTGCGCTGTACTTCATATCGTGCCCGAAGAGCGCTGTTGGAAGCACCGGGAACGATATACGACAAGGCATACCGGTTCGAGTGCTCAATAGAGAAATGGTACCGTGCAAAAGCATCCCGGTTGGCGTTGGAAATGAGAACCCACCGGCTGCTGTTGCCATGCGCATGGGCCACACTGTAGTTCCAGGAACCTGATTCTTCATATTGGCCGGTATCTTCGTTATCGACAAGCTGAAACGGTCCTTTCCCGTACGCTTCGACCGGGATTTCAAAAACCTGAGAGCCGGAGTTGGAATCGATGCCGCCGGAGCTGGTATCATGGCCGCCGGAAACGGAATCGTAAGCCGCAGATCCGGTGACGTGGTTGCCAGATCCGTTATTATAGCTGCCGGAACCGTTATCGTGTTTGCCAGATCCGGAGACGTGACTTCCGGAACCGGCAGCATGAGCCGCAGATCCCGAAGAGTGGGCCGAAGATCCGGATGTGTGATCCGCAGATCCCGACGAATACACGATAAGAGTATCTCGGATAATACCATAGCCATCGGCCCGGAATCGAAAGGTCAGTTCGCGGTGGCTTCGTCCCGTCACTGTAACAGGCAGGGCGGTATGGTCCGATTTATTGGTTGTGCCATAACTGCGGGAACTATTGGAATTGCCGGAGTTGCGGAAATCAGCGGAACTGCCGGTCACGCCTGAACTGCCGGAGTCGCGGGAATCAGAGGAACTGCCGGTCACGCCTGAAGTGCCGGAATCGCCGGAATCGAATACTATGTTCCCGTTTCGGCTTTCCACATGGGTTATGACGGCACTTTCGTATCCCCGGTTTTCAAAGATGAGGCTGAAATTCCTGGAGTCCCCGTGCTGTATAAACCCCAAATCGGGCTCTTCGTCTGAATGCACCAGGAAGAACGGGGGACGATAGGCCGTGAGACGGACGACATCGGCTGTCAGTGCGGAGGGTGACGCGCCTTCGTTTCTTCGGATCTCAACGGCAAGCTGGTCATCGGCTTCGATTTCCAGATCGTAGAGATAGATCCAGCGATCATACGCGATGTTTGTGATATCTGCCGACTTTACTTCCACCTCATTGTGGTAGACCGAAAAGGGGATGGTGGCGGGCAGTTCCACACCGGATGGAAACCGGATCTGAACGTCGTAGTGTGCGGCTTCCGGAATCGTGGTGGTCCATCGTGCCGTTGCCCGATCCGATGAGGGTTCGGCAACATGGGCTTGCGCACCCCAGGCGGCATCCAGTTCACGGTAGTCGGCCGTCCGCCAGTTTCCCGTTACGGAAAAACCATCCGATTCATCATCCACACGGATGACGCGGGGCAGCCAGTCCCGATGGTGCCGGGTCAGATTACCGGAGGAGTCGGTAGCGGCAATCGACCAGCTGACCGCATTCTGATGCGTCAGGATCTCGTCCGATTCCCAGGTCAGTGGAGCCACCTGGTTCATTTCCACCCGCCGGTGCTTCTCATAGACATTTTTGGCAGCCAGGAAAGGTCTTGACATGAAAAGGGGTTTGTCGCTCCGGACGCGAATACGGTAACCTCCACCCTCTGCCATTTCTTCGACGGTAAGTTCGGGTGGAGTGGTGTCCTCGGTCTGCAGCCATCCTTGCATGGCCTCAATACCCGTGTCGTAATAGTATTCGATGTCCGGATACTCCTCAGCCACCGTTTCGATGAGCTCAAAAACCCGTTCCAGGTCTTCGATGAAGGTTGCCTCGGCGACATGCGACCAGATACACGGTACCTGGTCGATGCCCTGGTTGGCGGCCTCAAATATCTGCCGTATGGTCGATTCCCGAACACTCCGGAAATGTATGGAGCGTGTATTCCATCCCCGGTTGCCTCCGGGCAGCATGTAGTTGTCGGATCGGGGGCGGAAAGGAACCCAGTCGGAGGGGGCTTCATTCCAGACGTAAATATTATTTACCGGTTCCGGTGACCCCGTGCGGTTGGCCGGCCAGGCGTTGTGCATGCTGAACGGGATCCAGTCGTCCAGATCCGCCTGCCAGTCATTGTCCATGAAATGCCATCCACTTCGGAAAGAGACGGTAAACATATCCTCTTCGATAAGTGCTTCGGCCATATTGAGAAAGAAATCATCCCGCGAGTCGATGTACTGCGGAGTCTGGTTCCAGTAGTAGATGCCGTCACCGGTGGCATCCGACCAGACCCATGTATGATAGTGATAGGTAAACTCATCGCCGTACCGCTCCATATTCTCCTTGTGATACTTATTCATCAGGTAGAGCGACATCAGGCTGGGATAGGGAATGTTGGTATTGGTGGCGTAGCGATAGAGCGACCCGCCCTGCATCCACCAGGTAAACCGGAACGGCCGGCCGGAAGAATCGCGGTACCGGTCGCGGAATGCCGGATCCATGATGCGGAAAGTCTGGCGGGCAGGAGAGCGGAACAGGTCGAAATTGGCATTGGCGTAGTTGGCCGTTTTCGAATAGAGGTGAATCCCGGGAGTAGAGCTGTCTGAGCCGAAAACGAAGCGGATGACTCCCTTTAGGCTGTCCCCCGCATCCGTTTGATATGGGGCGTCAGGTGCATAGGCGCCTGTGGTTTGATGCGGGTCGATAGGTGCATAGGCGCTTGCGGTTTGGTCCGGTTGTCCCAGTTGATCCCTTTGCTGCGGTTGATCCGTTGTGATCGATGGATCGGTGGAGTGGTTAAGATCTGACGGACCTGTTTTAATGGACAAGCTGGTCGCCAGGGGATGACCCGTCACCGTCGAAAAAAACAGAAAAATTACCAGAAAGAACCGTAGTGGTAATACAAGTGGCAATACTTGACCATCGCTGTGTCGACTTGTTCGAGAAGATGAATCTTTCAATAACATTATGAAAATATTAGCATTTAAAATAGAAGATACCCCTGTAAAATACGCATCACGGATCGATTTTCCGGATTTTGTATCGAAATAGTATTAGATTTACGGACAGATCATTACTTGTGCGACATGACGTAATTGTTCCTGAATCATTTGTCGCGGCAACATCGGCCAATTCACAGAAGCCACGGCCGAAGGGTTGAAACATCGGCCATATTATCGAGGCA
>SLHZ01000247.1 GCA_007135895.1 Balneolales bacterium
ACGGCGAATACTTCGGACAGGAGCAAGGCGGCTTTAAAGGATCGAATTATTATTCAGCTGGTCCCTGTAGGAGCCAGGGGAAGTGCGTCGTTCAGTCCCGGAAACTCCTTGCGGACGAGTTGCTGAATCTTTTCGAATTCAATCAGAAAAGCATCATGGCCATTATCTGATTCCAGCTCGGCGTAGTGTCCGAGTGGAAGCAGGCCAGCAAGTTCTCTTTGTTCGGCAGCGGGATAGAGGACATCCGAGCTGATTCCGATGACCAGAACCGGGATGTCAAGCCGGGAGAGGACTTCCCGGAAGCTGCCTCTTCCGCGGGACACATCGTGTGTATCCAAAGCTTCGGTAAGTCTCATGTAGGTCACGGCATCAAAGCGGTCGACCAGTTTTTTACCCTGGTAATGCAGATAGGATTGCACCTGGTAGCAGGACTGTCCCGGCTGTAGATTTCTGCCGAATCGTCTTTCAAAAGAGGCGGCACTGCGATAGGTGATCATGCCGATCATCCGGGCGTTGGAAAGGCCGTCCGACGGAGGGTCTTCAAGCGGATAGTAGCCGTCACGCCATTTCGGATCACCACTGAGGGCATTCCTCTGTGTTTCCCCGATACCAATGGCCCAGGCCGATTGAGCTTTTCCGGTGGCAATCAGAACCAGTTTTTCGACTCGCTGATCCATGATCCCGAACTCCAGAGCCTGCATGCCTCCCATGGATGCTCCCAGCGCAAACCGTATGCGTGTTATACCGAGGCGATCCAGCAGGCGTTGCTGGACCCGCACCATATCGCGAATGGTTATTTGCGGAAAGTCTCCTGAGTAGCGCTGTCCTGTTGCAGGATTGATACTCAGGGGCCCGGTGGTGCCGTAGCAGCTTCCCAGGACATTGCTGCAGATGATGTAATGTTTTTCGGGATCCAGCAATTTGCCTTTGCCGAAGAAGCCGTTGAGCCATTCATCGGCGACGGCATGACCAGTCAGGGCATGAAAGACAATGACCGTATTGCTGTGATCGGCATTGGGTCGTCCCCAGGTTTTGTATGCGATTTCCAGCTCCGGAAACAGAAAGCCGGACTCGGTTACAAAGGGGGTATGGTCCTTTAGTATTTTCATGGCAGGTTAGTTGCTTTGACGGAATGCGAATTCAAAATCCTCTTTGATATCTTCAATATGCTCAAGGCCAACGGAGACGCGGATCAGGTCGGGTGTGACACCGGTGGATCGCTGTTCCTGTCCGGTCAGCTGCTGATGGGTGGTCGACGCCGGATGGATAACCAGTGTCTTGGCATCTCCCACATTGGCCAGATGGCTGGCCAGAACAGTGTTGTTGATAAACTGCTTCCCGGCTTCATAGCCCCCCTTGATTCCAAACGTCAGTACGGCGCCGAATTTCCCCGGTTCCAGGTATTTCACTGCCAGGTCGTGGTATGGGTGTTCGGGCAGACCGGCATAGCTCACCCACTCGACCATCGGGTGTTTCTCCAGCCAGTTTGCCAGTTCCAGGGCGTTATCACAATGTCTTTCGGCGCGTAGCGAAAGGGTTTCCACCCCCTGCAGGAGCAGAAAACTGTTGAAGGGAGACTGAGACGGACCGAAATCACGCAGACCCTCGACCCGTGCACGGATGGCAAAAGCGATATTCCCGAACGGACCCTTATCTCCGAATACTTCCCAGAAATTGAGTCCGTGATAAGCCGGTGAGGGCTGATCGAACAGCGGGAAGCGGCCATTGCCCCAGTTGAAGTTTCCGGCATCGACCAGTACTCCTCCGATCGATGTTCCATGCCCGCCAATCCACTTGGTCGCGGATGAAACCACAATATTGGCGCCGAACCGGACAGGCCGGGCAATGGCGCCTGCGGCTCCGAAGGTATTATCGACAATCAGCGGGATTCCGTTGCGCGATGCCACATCCGCCAGGCCTTCAAAATCGGGTACATTGGATCGGGGATTTCCCAGGGATTCGACGTAGATGGCTTTGGTGTCATCGTCGATTTTTGCCTCAAATGCCGCCGGATTGTCCTCTTCCACAAAGCGGACATCAATTCCCAGCCGGGGCAGTGAAACCTTGAACTGGTTGTAGGTGCCGCCATACAGGGAACTGGTGGAAATAATATTGTCTCCTTTTTGAGCGAGTGTGACAACAGCCAGAAACTGTGCCGCCTGGCCGGATGAAGTGGCAACAGCAGCAGCGCCTCCTTCCAGAGCGGCAATCCTTTTCTCGAACACATCCGTTGTCGGATTCATGATGCGGGTATAAATATTGCCGAAGGAGCGCAGACCAAACAGCGAGGCGGCATGTTCGGAGTCATCGAACAGGTAGGAGGTGGTCTGATAGATGGGAACAGCCCGGGCATTGGTGGCCGGATCTTTCTCCTGTCCGGCATGCAGCTGAAGTGTTTCGAATCTGAAATTGCGTTTTTGCTTTTGTTCGCTCATTGTGATTATGATGCCGGGTTGCGGCTTTTGGGGTTTGTGTTGGCGGTTGAAACTGAGGGTGAGGATATGGGTATGGGTATGGGTATGGGTATGGGTATGGGTATGGGTATGGGTTTGGGTGTGGGTTTGGGTGTGGGTTTGGGTGTGGGTGTGGTTTGGGTGAGGTTTGGGTGAGGTTTGGGTGAGGTTGTGGGTGAGGTTGTGGGTGAGGGTGAGATTGATTCGGGATTTATACCGGTTTTAGGGTAAAAAAAAACCTCTTCCGGGGCGATTCCGGAAGAGGTTTTTGCATCAGTACACCTTCTTCCCTCATCTTTCCCCCGTGCAGCATTCAGCCGCACCAGAGCAGGATTTAGCACCTGACCCCCGGATAACCGGGGCGGTTGCTAAGGCTTCACAGGGCCTGATCCCTCCGCCTTTCTCGATAAGAGACTTTTACATCAGGTTAAAGAACAAAAAAGGCCCTTCTCGATGCTTCGGGAAGGGCCTGAAAAGTGTGTTCAAAGTTATGCCAAGCCCTCTACCCGCCTAAGCAGGACATCATGGACATAGACATGGACATAACTTTTTTCATAACAGTACCAGTTAGTATTTGAAGAAAGAATAAGATTTATTTTCGCTTATGTCAAGACTAAATACAATATTTTTCGACTCTTGCAGACTAATCGAGTCGAAAAACGCCTGAAATAATTCAGAAAAGCGCTACCGGTACCCATAACTTTTCAGGTAGAGATCCCGCTCCCTCCATTTTTCACGAACCTTTACAAACAACTCCAGATGCGTTTTCCGCCCGGTAAAAGCCTCAATCGCTTTCCGTGAACGGATACCTAATTCTTTAAGCCTGGATCCTTTTTTCCCGATCAGAATTCCTTTCTGGGAGTTCCGGCTGACAATGATTTCCGCATGAATCCGGTCACGCTCCGATTCTTCTTTAAAATCGGCAATCGTCACGGCGCAGGAGTATGGCACCTCCTGTTCATAAAGCAGATATATCTGTTCCCGTATGAGCTCAGACACAAAAAAGCGGACCGGGTGGTCGCTGAGCTGTTCTTTCGGGAAAAAGGGGGGATTTTCGGGCATGCTTTCCCGGATCCGGTTCATCAGATCTTCCAGACCGGTACCGTCACGTGCGGAGATGGTCACGGCACCGGAATAGGAATACGATTTCATGCCTGCATCTTTTGCACTCACTACGGCATCGGGAGTCATGACATCGATTTTATTGACCACCAGCAAGGCAGGCAGTTTCAGCTCTTCAAGGGTTTCATAGACCAGGTCTTTCGGACCGGGGGGACGGGTACCATCGACCAGGTGAAGCAGGAGGTCGGCATCCCCGCGCAGCCGTCTGACCTGCTCCATCATTCGTTCCTGCAATAGATAGGCAGGTTGTATGATTCCGGGTGTATCCAGAAAAACAATCTGTGTGTGCTCATCGGAGTAGAAACCCTGGATGCGGTGCCGGGTAGTCTGCGCCTTGTGGGTTATAATGGACAGTTTTTGTCCGAGAAGATGGTTGAAAAGTGTTGATTTTCCGGCGTTAGGTTCTCCCACGATACCGACGAAACCGGCCCGGTGGAGCGGTTTGGAGTCCTTTTTTTTTGGATTGTGGTAAGCCTCCATGAGTATTTACTGTCAGGAAGCCGGCGTGCTTCTTCCTGCAATGATATCCGCCATTCTTCGGATGGTATTTTCAAGCCCGTTGAATACGGCATCGGCAATCAGGGCATGACCGATACTCAAGTCGGTCAGATGAGGAACCTCATCAAGAAAAAGCTGGATATTCCCGAAGTTGAGACCGTGTCCGGCATTCACCTTGAGTCCGATCCGGTGGGCATGTTCGGCGGCATTGCGCAAGCGAAGCAGTTCCTTTCGGCGGACTTCGGGTGTTTCGGCATTGGCATAGGAACCGGTGTGCAGTTCCACGGCCTCGACACCCAGACCGGCACAAATATCGAGGTCGGCCGGCTCGGGATCCACAAACAGACTGATTTCGATTCCGGCCTCCTTAAAAGGCGGGATGGCCCTCTCCCGGTAGTCTTTCTCCACTTTCCTCATATTCAGTCCGCCTTCGGTGGTCAGCTCTTCACGGCTTTCGGGTACCAGGGTCACCACATCGGCATGCACATCCAGGCAGATGCGTATCATCTCATCGGTGGCTGCCATCTCGAAGTCAAACAAACCTTTCACTACTTTCTTCAAAGCATATACATCCTCGTCCCGGATGTGCCGTCGGTCTTCACGCAGGTGGAATACGATGCCGGCGGCACCGGCCATTTCGCATATTCGTGCCGCTTCGACGGGATCGGGCACCTTTTCACCCCTCGCATTTCTCAGGGTGGCAACATGATCAATATTGACGAGCAGTTGTCTCATGGCAATAGGTTTCAGAATGTGAACATGGTCAGTTACCGCAACAATTACCGTAACCGGAAAACAAAAGCGGAAAACAGAGCCTTCGCACGTTGCCTGCCGGTTTGCCTGTAATTTACGAATTTGCATATCCAAGTGAAGCAACAGAATACGAAAGTTATTGAGCACTTTTACTCCATGCGAAACCCTGAAGCCTCCAATCGTGTTATACTTCAACTTGATGTATCGCTCCTTTGTTTCTCACTCAGGATATACCGCTAAAAAAATGGAAGACTGGTTCCATCTTTCTAGACACAGGATTATTTCTCATTTTTGATTGAATAACTCTGTTTTTTCTCTCTTGTATCCAACAACACTTTCATATCGATGAGCAGACATGACGGTTTTTTGACCCGAAACCGGGTTTGCGGTTATGCCTGGCGCATGTTGCTGGTTGCCATAACCGTGAATATTGCATCCTGCGGAACTCCCAGGGGTGTTGCAGGACCCGAAGGAAGGCTTGTGCAGCAATATCAAAAATGGGAAGGCACTCCCTACCGGCTGGGTGGCGATACCCGGAGCGGAATTGACTGCTCCGCATTTGTACAAATTGTAATGAGAGATGCCTTTGGGATTGACTTGCCGCGCACAACCAGGGAACAAATGCAGATCGGACGGCGCATCTCACCCCGCTCGGTACAGCTGGGTGACCTGGTTTTTTTCCAGACGGGCCGTACCACTTACCATGTAGGCATTATGATGCGCGGGGATTTTTTCATGCATGCTTCCACTTCCCGCGGTGTAACCATCGACCGTCTGGGCGAACCCTACTGGCAGCAGCGCATGATTCAGGTACGGCGCGTAAGCCGCTCCTGAAGATCGCGGCTTGTCACAAGAAAGCGACAGCGTGTTTCCGTGTCAGGAACACGACACTCCGGCAAGCCACCAAACCAGCGATACCTTCTTGCTGCAACGAAATCATAAAGCGCGTCACGAAGAAACCGGGGTACCAACCAGCCCCACGAAAACAGCCGGACCGGACCGCGAAGATACCCGGCAAGTCGAAT
>SLHZ01000078.1 GCA_007135895.1 Balneolales bacterium
GAAGTGATATCACGCGTAGATATTCTAATTATCAATGATTCGGAGGCCAGAGAGCTGACCGGGGAGACAAACCTGATCAAGTGTGCCCGTCTGATCCGCAAAAAAGGTCCGAAATACCTGATCATTAAAAAAGGGGAGCATGGAGCACATCTTTTTGCCGAGAACTGGTCTTTTACGGCTCCGGCTTTTCCATTATCAACCATTGTGGATCCGACAGGTGCGGGAGATTCTTTCATGGGTGGTTTTGCAGGGTGGCTGTCCTGGGCGGACCGTCTGACCGAGGACCACTTGCGCCGGGCGGTTGTCTTCGGTTCCGTGATGGCCAGCTACTGCGTGGAAAAATTCGGGATTGACCGACTCAAGGAGCTGAGCCGGTTCGATATCGACAGACGGTATGATGCGTTTCGCCGGATCAGTGCCATTCCGGAACGCAGCTGATTCCGGAGAAGGTCATTATTGAAAGCACCCTCTGCTCAGCTGTACGAAATATGGATTTTATTAAAGCATTATCTCTCATTATCTCTTTATGAAGACTGCGCTTCACTAATTTGTTGAATCAAGGCAGATTTGGAATGACCAAAAAAACAGACGACCATAAAAAGCAAAAGACCCTTGTGCTGGCCTCAGGGAATCCGGACAAGGTGAGAGAGATGGAGCAGCTACTGGCCGTTACCGGTTACACTGTATGTTCTCTGCATGAAATCGCCGGGAAAGTGGATATTGAAGAGACAGGTCTGACACTTGAGGAAAATGCCGAAATTAAGGCCCGCTTTGTTTATGAAAAGACCGGATTGCCGGCCCTGGCCGATGATACGGGCCTGGAAGTCGATGCCCTTGGAGGCCGACCCGGGGTATGGTCCGCCCGCTATGGCGGCCCATCGGGCGATGCGGCATCCAACCGGCGCAAACTGCTGAAGGAGCTTAGTGGCGTGACCGAAGCATCGGACAGGTCCGCCCGTTTTCGTACTGTATTGATCTATATGACGGAGGAAGGTGTCAGGCGTTATGACGGAGTATGCCAGGGGCGTATTCTGGACCATGAACGCGGATCGGGAGGATTTGGATATGATCCGCTTTTTTTACCCGATGGTTACGAACAAACCTTTGCCGAAATGGAGCCGGAGCTGAAAAACCACATTAGCCACCGGGGGCGTGCGCTGCGAAAATTCCTGGAAGACATGTCCTCCCCGGATCACAGACCGGTTTGACAACAGATCTGTCTTATATCTCCTTAATATCCGGGATCCATCGCACGAAAGCTTCAATCGCTTCGTATTCCGCCATTCCGAGTTTGTCATACAACTCGGCAGTACCCCGGTTCCGATCTTCGGCCCGCTGCCAGAACTCACGCTTGTCACTTCCGGGGAAAGCTACGTTATCTTTCTGGGATTGATGCTTGAAGATGGCCCGGCGTTTGCGCAGCATCTCATCCGGACTGATGGGTACCGCCATTTCAATCTGGTCAATATCCCATTCGTGCCAGGCACCCCGGTAGAACCATACATAACAGTCCTTGTACCAGTTTTTATCGCGTGAGCGGCGAATGGCTTCCATGACAGCTTCAAGACAGATCCTGTGTGTGCCATGAGGGTCTTCAAGATCGCCGGCGGCATAGACCTGGTGCGGTTTAATCTTGTCAAGCAGTTCGCACGTTATTCGTATGTCTTCCTCCCCGAGCGGACTTTTTTCCACCAGTCCGGTTTCGTAGAATGGCATGCTCATAAAGTGGATCTGTTGATCTTTCAGTCCGCAGAAATGAGCGGCGGCACGCGCTTCGGCCTTACGCACCAATCCTTTGATATGACGGAGCTCGGGGATATCGGGCTCGCCGGGCTTTTTGGTCTTGAGGAACTCCCGGATCCGGTCGTATATGCGCTGGGCCTCTTCGCCCTTGAGGTCAAACTGTCGGGCATAGACCCGGACGAAATCGGCAAACCGCATGGCATCATCATCCAGAACAGCAATATTTCCCGAGGTCTGATAGGCCACATGAACTTCATGTCCCTGATCAATCAGACGCAAGAAGGTTCCGCCCATCGATATAACATCATCATCGGGATGAGGACTGAAAAGCAGTACCCGCTTCGGGAATGGTACGGCACGTTCGGGCCGGTTGCTGTCATCGGCATTGGGTTTTCCGCCCGGCCACCCCGATATGGTATGCTGAATTTCGTTGAAAATCTTGATGTTGATGTTGTAAGCCGGACCGTGTTCGGTGACAAGTTCACCGAGTCCGTTTTCGATATAGTCTTCATCGGTGAGCTTGAGGATGGCTTTATCGATTTTCTGGCATAACCAGACCACACCGGATCGCATCATGCGGTCGTCCCAGGTAACGGTACCCACGAGCCAGGGATTACGGAAGCGGGTGAGATCTCCACTGGCCGCCTTGTCCAGGTATATCGAAGCATGGGGATGATCCTGGAGGTAGGAAGCCGGTACCGACTCGGAAATATCTTCTTCCACCGCACGCCGGATGATTTTGGTTTTTCCGGCACCGAAGGCAAGCAAGAGGATGCGCCGGGCTTCCATCAAGGTGGCTACACCCAGTGTGATTCCTTTTGTAGGGACATTTCTTTCCTCAAAAAAGATGCTGGCCGCATCAATGCGTGTGGCTTTCTCGAGTGTCACCAGCCGGGTTCGCGACTCCCGGGAAGATCCCGGTTCATTGAACCCGATCTGACCGTTCCTGTTTATGCCAATCAACAGTAGGTCCAGGCCGCCTGATTCAGCTATTTTTCTTTCGTATTCCTGACAGTAGTCATACATTTCATCCCGGTCGATGGTGCTGTCCGGCAGGTGAGTGTTGTCACGGTCGATATCCACATGTTGGAACAGGTGTTCATTCATGTAACGCACGATGCTTTGCACCATGCTTGTGTCTAGTGGATAGTACTCGTTGACATTGAACGTGATGACATTTCTGAAGCTCAGACCTTCCTCCCGGTGCATGCGAACCAGTTCGGCATAAACCGGTTTCAGAGTATAACCGCCTGTAAGACCCAGGACAACTGACCGGTTATCTTCCTGGCGCGCCCTGATCAGTTCGGCAATTTCACGGGCCACTATAAGAGAGGGTTCATCCGGTTTTTTGTATACGTGGACGGGTATTTTTTCATACTGCTGCAACTCTTTGTTGGCCAGTAGCTCCTTCATAGCGGATCCAAATTGTTTTATTTAAAGTTTCAAAAGAAGGGAGAGCGTCGAGGGATAATTTTATCTCGTTATAAAATAAAGGTTTAGTACAAATACTATGCCGATCAGAGTCCCTGTTTGCACAATCTTGGAAAGATACCATTAGATACCCGTAATATCAAGGAGGTCTGCCGGCCTGCTTGCCGCGATCCGTTGCCCAAAACGTAGCAAATAGTATTTTATTTATCCGTTTCTTTTATCCATTCACAACGATTCCGGAATTTGGCATGAGTAACGGGAATACCGTAACTTTGAGTCCGCTGGATGTACTCCATGTCCATGAATCCTTCCATATCCATAAAAACCAAAGATCCTTGTCGTATAAAAAACCATGCCAGAAGTCATTACCGGTACATTCCTTGACGAAATAACCCATGATATCCCCTCGCAGAACTGGGGCAGGGAAGAGTGGGTCCGTGATTTTGATGCCATGAAGTCCGTAGGTATCGATACGGTTATCCTGATTCGCGCCGGTTACCGGAATCAGGCCACTTATGATTCGGCTGTACTGAAAAAGGAGATGGGCATTCTGCCGGTCAGTACCGACCTGGTGGATCTTTTTCTGGAGCAGGCCGAGCGTTGTGGCATGTCGTTCTTTTTTGGAACCTATGATTCGGGCCGTTACTGGCACCAGGGTGACTATCAGAAAGAAACCGATATCAACCGGGCATTCTGCGATGAAGTGGCAGGCCGTTACGGCCATCGAAAAGCTTTTCGCGGATGGTACATTTCACATGAAATCAATACCTATGACGATGGCATGATGAAGGTCTACGAGGAGCTCTCTTCCCACCTGAAAGGACTTATGGACCTGCCACTTTTTATCTCGCCCTATGTAAAGGGGATCAAGCAGTTTGGAGATGAAGCCATCAGTCTGGACCAGCATGTCAAAGAATGGAGCCAGGTGTTTGAAAGGCTCAAAGGTATTGTCGATATCGTGGCGTTTCAGGATGGACAGGTCGCCCTGGAAGAACTGGAAGACTATCTGCGGGTTAATGGTGAACTGGCTGCACGGTATGGGCTGCGCAGCTGGAGTAATGTGGAGTCGTTCGACCGCGACATGCCCATCAGCTTTCCGCCTATCGCCTGGCCGAAAATGCAATTCAAAATGGAAGCGGCTCAACGGGCACGGGTCGACAAACTCATCACCTTTGAGTTTTCCCATTTCATGAGCCCTCATTCGGCCTACCTTTCCGCCCGACATCTGTTCGATCGCTACCGCGAGTGGATGGAGGGGCAGTAAGCCGGCCGGAACTCCTCTATCTCCAAAACCGTCATCGCTCCAAAATCGTCATCGCTGCAACTGCCGCCCATCCAACACCTCCAGACCCACTGCCCAAAAGACCCCTGAGACTATCACCACCGCCACCATATCCACTGTACCCAGAAAGACCCCTCAGACCATCACCGCCACCGATTCCCGGAACATTCCACCAATTTTTTATAAGAAAAACTGCCAATGCCAGATCTCAGAACACTTAGCCGCTATCGTGAACAATTTGAAAAAGAGCTTTTCAACAGTGTACTTCCATTCTGGGAGAACCATTCTCCCGACAAGGTTAACGGGGGTTACTTCAATTGT
This sequence comes from Balneolales bacterium, assembly GCA_007135895.1. Taxonomy (GTDB): domain Bacteria; phylum Bacteroidota; class Rhodothermia; order Balneolales; family Natronogracilivirgulaceae; genus SLHZ01. The sequence continues at coordinate 4,778 of SLHZ01000078.1, forward strand.
CTGGATCGTGACGGCCGGGTTTTTGACACTCGCAAGCATATATGGCTTCAGGGTCGTCAGGTATGGATGTTCAGTACCCTGTACCGCACCGTAGAACAGCGCCCGGAGTGGCTTGATATTGCGGTATCAGGGATTCGTTTCCTGCGGGATCATGCCATCAGGAATGACGGAAGGGTCTGGTTTTCACTCACGGCCGACGGCAAGCCGGTCCAGATGCAAAGAAAAATCTTTTCGGAATGCTTCTATATTATGGCGCTGGCAGGTTTCTCCAGGGCCACCGGGGAGGGACGCTATCTCATCGAAGCCGAGAACCTGTTGCAACAGGTCTGGGAATGGTCGTCAGATCTGTCGAAAGTCGGCCGGCCTGTACATGAAGGACAGATTCCCTCCAGCCAGCTGGCCATTCCCATGATTCTTCTGAATCTGATTGAAGAGGTGGCCGGTGATACATACCAAAGGTACAGCCCGGAAATAGATGACAGCATACGGCGCATGCTTCTGCATGTCCACGAAGACCGTCAGCTCGTTTTTGAAACAGTGGCGCCCGATGGCAGTTTTATCGACAACCCCGATGGACGTTTGCTTAACCCGGGCCATGCCATTGAGGCAGGCTGGTTTCTGCAACACTGGGCACAGCGGCTCGATGACCCGAAGCTGACCGAAACAGCGGTCAACATGGTACGATGGTCCGACAAGGCTGGCTGGGATACAGAGTCAGGCGGACTTTTCTATTTTCTTGATTCCGGGAATTTTTCACCTACATCCCTTGAATGGTCGATGAAGCTGTGGTGGCCGCATTGCGAGGCCATGTATGCCTATCTGCTCAACTACCGGCTGACCCGCCGGAAAGAGGACTGGCTGGCTTTCAGCCGGGTGACGGATTATGCCTTCAGCCACTTCCCCGATCCGGATTATGGTGAATGGTTCGGCTATCTGGACCGGAACGGCACCGTGACACACCGCTTCAAGGGTGGGCCCTACAAAGGCTGCTTCCATGTGCCTCGCGCATTGCTTATGTGCTGGAACACTCTTAAGGAACTCGAAGAACTTACAGCAGACTCTTGA
>SLHZ01000150.1 GCA_007135895.1 Balneolales bacterium
AGGCGCGTTCAATTTCCACCTTGAGGGATTCTCCCATCAAGTCATTGTCCGGATCGGGAGTTTCTTCGTTTTCAAGGACATCAAGCAGGCGGTTATCCTCCCCCTGGGCAAAAGGCGCATCCACCGAAAGATGCCGGCCCGATATTTTCAGGGTATCGGAAACCTCCGATACGGTCATCTCCAGACTCTCTGCCAGTTCAGAAGCGGATGGAATGCGCTCGTATTCCTGCTCCAGTTTGGAGAGTTCTTTTCCGATTTTGTTAAGTGCGCCTACCCGGTTCAGAGGCAGCCTGACAATCCGGCTTTGCTCTGCAAGGGCCTGGAGTATGGACTGACGGATCCACCATACGGCGTAGGAAATAAATTTGAAGCCTCTTGTCTCGTCGAAGCGTTTTGCGGCTTTTATCAATCCAAGGTTCCCTTCGTTAATCAGATCACCAAGTGACAGTCCCTGATTTTGATACTGTTTTGCTACGGAAACAACAAACCTGAGATTCGCCTTGGTCAGTTTTTCCAGGGCATCCTGATCACCGGCCTGAATCTTCTTTGCCAGTTCCACTTCCTGATCAGGCGTAATGAGGCTCACTTTTCCAATTTCCTGCAGATACCGGTCCAGAGACTGGGATTCTCTGGTGGATATGCCACTCGGACTTGGATTTTTGGGTTCTTTTTTCTTTTTCGCCACTTGAAACGGTTTGATTTGGGTTTAGTGACTAATACGATTTATCTGTTAAAAACGTTGCATGACGTTGCATGGCCAACTCCTTGCCGAAACGATCCTCATGTTTCTTTCGAAACAACCTGATCCCATACCATGAGCATGGCCTTTTCTCATGAGAATAACAAAAGATCCTGCGAAACGGTTCGAATCCGGAGAATTGTGTGTGAAAATACAAATGATATACGATATTTACCGCTATTTATTTCAAAAAGCTGTCACCGGGAAACGGATTCTCAAGGCCAAAGAATTTGCAAACGGAAACAGCGATGTCGGAAAAACTATTGCGAAGCTGCAATTGCACATGTGATGCGCGGTTTCCCGGCCAGAGCAGCACGGGGGTAAATTCCCTTGTATGGTCTGTTCCGGGAGTCGTCGGGTCATTGCCGTGGTCACCTGTAAGTATCATCAGATCATCTTCTTTCATCTGCTTCATGATTGATTCGAGGCGATGGTCGATCTGCTTCAGGGCGCCGGCAAATCCCTCAACATCATTGCGATGCCCGAATTCCTGATCGGTCTCGATCAGATTCGCAAAAACAAATTTGCTGGCCGGCTCACCGATAAGCTCTTCAAGTTTTGTCAATCCCGAAGCGTTGTCTTTCGTCCGGTATGAACGCTTAAACCCCACCCCTCCGAAAAGATCGATAACCTTGCCAACGGAAATGGTCTCTACCCCTTTCTCAGAGAGAAAAACCGGGAGACAGGGATTGGGGGGCTTCAGCGAGTAGTCCTTTCTATGATCCGAAAGACGGTAATACTCTCCGGAGGAGCCGCCAAAAGGCCGGGCTATAACCCTTCCAACGGCATGGTCGCCTGTCAATACCTGTTCGCGGGCTTTCCGGCACCAATCGTAGAGCTTTTCCAGTGGCACGGTCTCAACATGAGCTGCAACCTGAAAAACACTGTCGGCTGAGGTATAAACAATCGGCTGACCTGTTTTCTGATGCGTCAGGCCATATTCTGCGATGACATCGGTGCCTGATGCCGGTTTATTACCCAGAACAGAGTCACATCCCGCAATGGCTGAAAAACGTGACAGGACGTCTGTGGGAAAGCCATCAGGATAGGTTGGAAAAGGTTTTTCAAGCTGAATACCCGCAATTTCCCAGTGGCCGGATGTGGAATCCTTGCCCCCTGAAACAGCTCTCATTTTTCCCCAGGCGGCCAATGGTTCCAAAACGGGCGGAACGGTGTCGAGCGGAATGATATTCCCCAGGCCCATTCGACCCAAAAAGGGCAGCCTGCAACGAGTCTGAGCCACAACGTGCCCTAATGTATTGGTCCCTTCATCTCCGTAGACGAAGGCATCTTCCTGTGCACCCACTCCCAGACCATCGATAATTATCAGATAACAGGAGCTCATATCAAGCCTCGGTGATAAGTTTATTCTGCCTGAGTGACTCATTCATGGCCATCCTGGCCTTTCCCAAAACCGTGTCTGCCATCATTCCTTTACCGGCCGCAAGAACCCCGATTCCCAGGCTGATATTTTCGCTTTTTTCCGAAGCAAAAGTAACAGGATCTTTGAATATCCGCTCTACATGGTTTATATAGCGGGTAAAAGCCGACTCATCGGCGGACTGGATGATCAGGGTATAGGTATAGTCGCTGTAGAGTCCAATGAGTCCGGGGCTCCCGGTATGATGGGGACGAAGCCTTGCGAGGATTTCGTTTTGAAGCTCTCTGAGTTCTTCCAGGCGGTAGCGTGTCCTCAGATCGGCGATATTCCCGACAGTCACCATGGCCACCCAGGTTGAAAGAGCGGAAAGGGTATCATTCTCATGTCTGAGTATACTTTGAAGGCTGGCCTGGAACAGCTCATTACTGTAGGCCATAAGCCCCGATGAAAACAGATCCTCATCGATACCCAGACCGGGCAGCAGGGCCTCCAGCTTCAATCCGCAAATCCGGCACAGATTAATCATCTTGTAGCGCAGGACATCATTGAACATCAACGGGTTTTCACTATAGACAAGGGCCAGAAGCTGCCGGCGGTGCCGCATCATGATCGGCACGGCCAAAGAAGCACCATGGCACAGGGGTTCATGGACAGAGACTCTCTTGGGATTGGCATTGAAATGTGCGGAGAAAAACGGTTGCCCTTTCTGGAGGGCCTGGGCGGCCATGGACTGCTCCTGCAGGGCCAGGCCCACAGCCGGCGGGTAGTGCGACTTTTCGGAATAGAGAACGGTGTGCCATTGATCCATACCTCTCGCCATGAGCAGAGTGCCGCTGTTGCTGCCGCCGAGCATCTGCAATTCGTTGAGCAGAGACAGGGTGATCTCCACGGCGCTTCTTTTGTCTGACAAACGGGCTGCAACCTCATCGTACTGAACCCATTCAGACTGTTTGTCGAGCAGGTCGCTTATCTCCAGGTAGGTATGCAGCAGACGCGCTACTGCTTTCTGAAAAGCTCTTATGCTTTTTTCGTCACTTTGTGAAAGCGTTGCCCTGGCAACCGACTCGATGCTGGTGATAGCGACCGTTTCCGAATTCGAGATCAAGGGTATCAGATAGATGTAACGAATCCCTGAGGCCGAAGTATAGTGATTCAGGTCGGAGGAAGAGAGATGGACACCTACTTCCAGGGCGGTGACCGACTTGATGGAGCGATACCTCTCAAGAAAATGTTGATCCTGTTTCACACGATCTTCGTATACCACATTATTATGAATCGTAGCATAGGTTTCCAGCACAAAGATCTCGCGGTTGCTGTTGATCCAGTGCAGGGATACGGTATCGGCCTGCAGGGATGAGCGCAGCAACACGATCATGTCACGGATAATTTTTTTAAAATTTTCCAGGTGATCTTTTTCACGTTTGGCGGACAGAGTCATGGGCTTCCAGTTATCAAAGGGCCGGTTAGGGGTTTTGTTTCGGGATCAGGGGCAGCAGGTTTTCTGCTTTTGAGACAAGCTTTTCGATGGCTGACATTCCTCTGTTCCAAAACTGCTTGTCGTTGATATCAAGACCGAGCGAAGCGGTGAGTCTGTGCGGCCAGTCCGACCCACCCTTCTCCAGCATTGCCAGATATTTGTCATTAAAACCGTCATCTGACGAGACATATTCTTCGTACAGAGCCATAACAAGCAACTCTCCGAAAGCATAGGCATAGACATAGCCCGGGGTATGGACAAAATGCGGGATATAGCTCCACCACAGGTGATATTGTTCTGTCAGAGTGACGGCGTCACCATAGAGTGCATGCTGGGTTTGAATCCACAGTTCGGAAAAGCGATCGGTTGTCAGTTCACCCTCTTCTCTCCTGGCCCGGTGGATCAGGTTCTCGAACCGGTTCATCGAGATCTGGCGGAAAACGGTGGCCATGGTATCATCGATCTTACCAACGAGCAGGGCCATCTTGTCGGCGGGATTGTCCAGATCTGCCAACAGTTCCTGAAATACCAGCATTTCACCAAATACCGACGCGGTTTCAGCGGTGGTCAATGGCGTATTCATCTGAAGCATGCCCTGACCCCTTGACAGATACTGGTGAATGCCGTGACCCAGTTCATGGGCCAGCGTCTGTACATCCCTCAGTTGGCCGTCATAGTTCATGAAGATGTAGGGATGCACCGACGGGACGGTTCCGGCCGAGTAGGCACCTCCTCTTTTCCCGGGAACAATGGCGGCATCAATCCATTTTTCGTCAAAGAAACGCCTGGAGACAGAGGCCATCTCAGGATGAAATTTCTCATACGCATTGATCACCAAGGCTTTTGCCTCGTCCCACCGGATGAGTTTACGGCTTTTCTCAAGCGGGGCATAGCGGTCATAATCCAGCATTTCATCAAGACCGAGAAGCGTTCTTTTAAGCCGGTAGTACCGGTGAACAAGGTCGTAGCGGTTTGTCACACTTGACACCAGTGCATCCACACTTTCATCGGTGATTTCGTTGGCCAGGTTTCTGGACCGAAGCCAGTGTGGGTAGTTCCGGATCCTGTCGTTGGTGTACTTGTCAGCCAGCAAAGTATTGAACACATATGTCAGGGCATGTTTCATTTCTTTCAACCCCCGGGTGAAACTCCCGGAAGCCTTTCGCCGTACCTCTCGGTCGGGATCATGCAGTTTACTCAGGATTTCGGCTTCTGTCAGCATCTCCCCGTCCAGGCTGAAACGCGAGGCTCCCAGAACTTCATCAAAATATCTGACCCAGGCCTGAGCACCCGTGACCGATTTTGACGACATGATTTTTTCTTCCTTTTCCTCCAAAGTGTGGGGTTTGTCGAGCCGGGAGGTCTCCAGAAAATGCCGGTAAAAAGCCAGCTCATTGCTGCGAATCCAGGTTTTCGCTTTCTCCTCATCAAAATCCAGCCACTCAAGAAGGAAAAAAACGACCTTAGCCGACACTTCCGAGGAGCGTTCGTTACTTTCCTGAAGCTCCTTGCCAAACCTCGGTTTTGCCGTATCCGTTGTCCAGTTCAGATAGGCATAAGATGCCAGCTTGCCTGTCCTTTCCATGATATCGGCATACCGGTCAAGTGCTTCCCTGAAGGTATCCGGCGAAAGCGAGGCGACCTTGCCGCGGTATGACCCGGCAAATGCATCGGCTTCCCGGATGACGGTTCTCTTGTCTTCCTCATATTGCGGATCATCCATGCCCTTGTAGAGATCCGAGAGATCCCACCGAATGTTTTCAGCGCCCGTTTTCTTTTTTTGTTGCATTACAATAGCTGCGGTCGGTCTAAATGATGATGGAAAATTGTCATTCCAGATTATAAGAAAAAAAAAGGCGCTTAACCGTTCAACGTTTTTATTCTTTTTTTCGTTAGCATTGATACATCCTGAAATAGTTCCCTCCCGGTACTTTCAGGGTCTCATGTCACCCTCTTTTATTCACTTTACTAAAACCCGGCAAACGTTGAAAAATCTGGAAGCACAATTCGGACCAAACGCCGCACTCGTTGAAGAGCTATACAGCCAATATCTGGAAAACCCCGAGTCGGTCCCTGAGTACTGGCAATCCTATTTCCGTGAGATGGAAAACGGATCAGTGAAACCTGCAGAACCAACCAGTGCCAGAGCGGACTCAGAGCAAACGGTCCCGGCACCCGGGCAAATAGTTGCCCGGGAAGAAAAAAGCGTCATAAAGAAGAAAGAAAGTGTTGAAAAGCGAGATAAAGCCAGAGATGCAGAAGCTGCTCCGGAATCACCTTACGAGTACAAGCTTCTGAAGGGAGCTGCCGGCAAGCTGGCCGACAACATGTCCCGGAGTCTGGAAATACCGACAGCAACTTCCCTGCGTGTCATCCCGGTAAAAATGCTTATGGAGGACCGGGGCATCATCAACAGTTATCTTGAAAAACGGTTGCAGCCGAAGGCCACCCTGACCCATTTCATCGCATGGGCCATCTTGCAGGGTCTCAAAGAATATCCGCAGATAAACCATCACTTTGCCGTCAGAAAAGGAAAAGCGGTCAGAGCCATTCCAAACCAGGTTAATCTTGGCATTGCCATAGATCTGCCCGGTAAAGACAAAGGCCGGAATCTGGTTGTTCCCAATATCAAGGCTGCTGATTCCATGAATTTCCCTGAGTTTTTACAGGCATTCAACCAGCTCATTGACCGGGCGCGGGAGAATACGCTCGATATCGCTGATTTTCAGGATACCACGGTTACCATAACCAATCCGGGAACACTTGGGACCGTCTCGTCGATGCCCCGTCTGATGGTAGGTCAGGGAGCCATTATTGCAACAGGTTCGATGAATTATCCGGCCGAGTACCAGTTCATGTCTCAGGAGCTGCTCAGCCATCTCGGGGTCAGCAAGGTCATGAGTATCACCTGTACCTATGACCACCGCATCATACAGGGTGCCGAATCCGGATCGTTTCTTGCCAGGGTACAGGAACTGCTGACCAGTTCAACCGATTTTTATGAAGGAATTTACAATGAGCTAAACATCCCCTATCAACCGATTCCATTTGGAACGGACCAGTATACGGGGACGTTTGACGGTTCTTCCGGTGACAGAGAATCGGGCAAAAAGGCTGTATCAGTCAGTCGTCTGATCGACAGGTACCGCCGTCATGGCCATGTCATGGCCGAGTTGAATCCACTCAGATTTGGCACCGGTTATAATCCCGAGCTTGATTTTCATTACCACGGGCTCACCATGTGGGATCTGGACCGCAAGTTCTATCCCGGTATTCTGGGCGGGTCCGACAAGGTCCTGCCGCTGCGAACCATCATAGACATATTGCGGAAAACCTACTGCGGCCACATCGGTGTCGAGTACACCCACATTCTGGATACTGACGAGCGGGTCTGGCTGCGTGATACCATGGAATCAACCATGAACAATCCGCAGCTAACCAAAGAGCAGAGATGGCGAATCCTTCACAAGCTGAACCAGGCCAGTGCTTTTGAGGAGTTCCTGCACAAGAAATATATCGGTCACAAACGCTTTTCTTTAGAAGGAGCCGACACTGTTATCCCCATGCTGGATTATCTGCTGGAGCGTGCCGCCTCCTACAAGGTAACCGATGTTTTACTGGGCATGGCCCACCGGGGCCGTCTCAATGTCCTGGTCAATACCATGGGCAAATCCTACAAAAAAGTCTTTGCCGAATTTGAAGGAAACATTGATCCGGACAGTTTCCAGGGGACCGGTGATGTCAAGTATCATTTGGGGGCCACAGGTGTACACAAGGCTGGTGACGGACATGAAATCAATCTGTTGATGATGCCCAATCCCAGTCACCTCGAATCCGTCAACCCCGTAGTTGAAGGAGCGGCTCGTGCCATTCAGGATCAGATCCGCCAAAAGCAGGAGGAACTACTGGCAAAACAGGGATCAAATCATACGGTGTCTGACACAAAGAGCGGGGAGCAGTCTTCCGGTGCCTTGACAGACGGAACCGGGACGGAGCTTGAAAATCCCGAGAAACGGGTACTCCCTTTGCTCATACACGGTGATGCCGCCTTTGCCGGTCAGGGAGTTGTTGCTGAGACGCTTAACATGTCCCAGCTCGATGGATACAAGACCGGCGGCACGATTCACCTGATCATCAACAATCAGATAGGTTTCACCACGTTGCCGAGAGACGGCCGATCCACGGAGTATGCCTCTGATTTGGCCAAAACTATTCTGGCACCGATCTTCCATGTGAACGGTGACGAACCCGAAGCGGCCATCCAGAGCATCAAACTGGCACTTGACTACCGGCAGAAGTTCGGAAAAGATGTAGTCATCGATCTGATCTGTTACCGCAAGCACGGACACAATGAAGGCGATGAGCCCGCTTTCACCCAGCCGGGTCTTTACAAGGAAATACAGGATCATCCCGGAATTCGCCAGCGCTATACTCAGGATCTGGTTACACGCAAAGAGTTCACCCGGGAAGAGACTCAGCAGATCTTTGATGAATTCGACGAACTGCTTGAGGCGGCATTCAAAGATGCCAAACAACCGGGTTCCAACAAGAAAATCCGTCATGAACTGCTCAAACGTCGTGACAAGAAACAAAAAGACTGGTCGCAAAACATGCCGGATACCCGGTATGACGAGGATGAACTTGTCAGGATCGGACAAAAGCTCAATACACTACCCCAGGATTTTGATGCCAATCCCAAGCTTTTGCGTATTTTGGCCCGGCGCAGTGAAATTGTCGGGAAAAATCTGAAGAAAATTGACTGGGGATTTGCCGAAGCTCTTGCTTTCGGCAGTCTCCTCTGCGAGAAGCATCCCATACGGCTTTCCGGGCAGGATTCGGAGCGGGGGACCTTTTCTCACCGGCACGCTGTCATCCATGGCACCGATACCAACCAGACATTTTTCCCGCTGAATCATCTTGAATCCGGACAGGCATCCTGCCAGATATACAACAGTCTGCTGAGTGAATTTGCCGTACTTGGATTCGAGTTCGGCTACAGCAGTAGCCGGCCCGATGCGCTGGTATTATGGGAGGCACAATTTGGCGATTTCAGCAACGGTGCCCAGATCATCATAGATCAATATCTGGCTGCCAGTGAAGCTAAATGGAGTCAGACATCGGGTTTGGTATTGCTGCTGCCTCACGGTTATGAAGGTCAGGGACCGGAGCACTCATCAGCCCGTATGGAGCGCTTTCTGCAGCTCTGTGCTGATTACAACATGCAGGTTGTCAATGCCACCACACCGGCGCAGTATTTCCATCTGCTCCGCCGCCAGGCTCTCCGAAAGGATAAAAAACCACTGGTAATAATGACCCCGAAAAGCCTTCTCCGGCACCCGAAAGTAGTCAACAGCATTGAAGAGATTGCCGGTGGATCGTTCCGTGAAGTACTGGCCGACCCTGATATCACGGATACCAATGCTGTCCGGAGAGTGGTATTCTGCTCCGGCAAGGTATATTACGATCTGCATGAGGCCCGTGAGAAAAACGGGATCCGGGACACCGCCCTGGTGCGGGTGGAACAGCTTTATCCGTTTCCCGACGACGATATCAAAGCGATACTCGATTCATTTTCTTCTGATGCAGAGATCGTCTGGTGTCAGGAAGAGCCTGCCAACATGGGTGCATGGCAATACATCCGGTATCAAATGGCGGATCTGATGCAACCGGGCAGGGACGTGGCATATGCGGGAAGAGTCGCTTCGGCATCGCCCGCCACCGGAACAACACAGATGCACAATGCCGAGCAGGAGCTACTGGTCAGCGAAGCACTGGGGTTGTCATCTGCTCAATGAGTACAGTCAGGATTGCGTCTTAGCGCAAGCCGTGTGGCACTCCCTTGCAGATTCGGCTGACGGCATCATGGCTGTGCAAGCTTTCCATATGTGCACAGCGGACCACGAAATCGCGGATTTGCGGGTGGGCATTGAGTTTATCGAATACAAGACGTGCTGCATCCTCGACAAATTTCTGATAGGCTCCGTTCAGCTCGGCAAAAGCCTGTTCGTCTTCACGCTTTACCATAACCTGTGTTTCGGTCATGAGAGCGCTGCGCATCAGTTCGACCAGTTCTTCAGGATGGAGGAAGCGGTCTGTTTCAAGGGTTACCTGCGACACACTACGCTGGCTGTGGGAAATAGCCGCCACATCCCGGGTCTCCCGGGCATGTTCTGCCAGTTCAAATGAGCACGGGCAGGCACTGCTGTAAATAAAATCAATATGCATGAAAGAGCGCATGCGGCCTCGATCGTCCATATGCGCTTCGAGTCCGATCGCATAATACTGATATCCCTCCAAATCAGAACGGAGACTCTCTTTGAGCATGGGGTAGTTGAAGTTCATGCGAATAAAACTCTCGCGACTCCCCAGGTTTTCACGATAAGCCCGAAGGATATACTCGATCACTTCCGGGGTAATCACTTCGTCCTTGAACTCGTAAAAAGTGCGCATGATCCTGCTCATGTTAATACCTTTCTTACCGGCATCCAGGCTGACATATCCGTCGACAGATGTTTCCAGGGTCAGGATCTCACCACTCCGGCTGGCGTATTTGAGTGGGAGTCGGAAGTTTGAAATACCCACTTGTTGTATGGGCACATTGGCACCTTCAATCAGAGAAGCCGGACCATTCTGCAAGTCAGGCAAGCTATCCTTATATGACTCAGACATGGTAAAAGTGGGATCGTAAAAGCGTTTTAACTGGGTATTAATCATGAGTCCTTCAGCGTATCGTGTTAGTCTTCACGGTATTCGGCGATATTGCGCTCCGTTTCATAAAGCCGGACGGAAAAGAGTTTTCCATGCGGAGTGATGCGGTCGATATCTTTTTCGAGCCGGAGAAAAAAAGCCCTTGCAAGATTTTCGGCCGATGGAATGATTCCCTGAAGAAAATCGACATCCAGATTCAGGTTTTTGTGATCACACACGGACACAACCTTTGCATGGATCACTTTTTTCAGTTCACCCAAATCAACGACATAGCCGGTATCCGGATCAGTCTCACCTGCCACGGTAACCTCAATAACATAATTATGACCGTGCCAGTTGGGGTGGTTACATGGCCCGTATGTATTCCGGTTCCATTCATCGCTCTTTTGCGGGTTGTGCAGGCGATGCGCGGCAGTAAAGTGGGATTTTCGGGTCACGTAAATCACGTGTTTATACCGGATATGTTACGGTTTGGGATCAGATTAGTGAAAATCTGGTTTCGTTTTCAAAATGGAGTAACGACAACACAAAGAAGACTGGTACGGTTCCATCGGGCGTAAAAAAAGAGAGCCTAAAAAAATTTAACCCGGGGAATCAGTTCATTGCTTCTTTTTCTTTGGCTTCATGAGTTACCGGATATTTTCCTACGGGACGTTCACCCAGCAATTCCACAAGGTCCCGGACTCCAAGGATCTCTTTTTCGAGCAGTGCTTCTGAAAGTGCCATCAATTTGTTCTTTTCCCGTATCAGCAGTTCTCTGGTCCTTTCATGGTTTCTCCGGATAATTTTTTTCACTTCCTCATCAATGATCCTGGAAGTATGTTCCGAATACTTCTTTCCGATGTTGAAGCCGTCTTCTTCAGAACTGTCGTGATAGGAGATACTTCCCAGCGTTTCACTCATACCGTACTCGGTCACCATGGCATAGGCAAGGCGTGAAACTCTTTCCAGGTCGTTGCGGGCGCCGGTGGATATTTTTCCAAAGACAATTTCTTCGGCCACACGGCCGCCCAGGAGCACACATATTTTCTCATCCAGTTCCTCGCGTGTCAGCAGGAACCTGTCTTCCAGCGGTGTCTGCAGGGTATATCCCAGTGCTGCAAAGCCACGTGGAACGATACTCACTTTAAAAACCGGATCGGCATGTTCCAGATACCACCCTGCAACAGCGTGGCCGGCTTCATGATAGGCGATGATTCTTCGTTCAGCGGGACTGATTATTTTATTTTTCTTTTCCAGTCCGGCCACCACTCTTTCGATGGCATCCTGAAAATCCGCCATTTCTATAGCGTTTTTGTTTCTCCGGGATGCCAGCAAGGCGGCTTCATTACACAGATTTGCCAGTTCGGCTCCGGCAAAACCCGGTGTCTGAGATGCCAGCAGTTTTAGGTCCACGTCATCGGCAACCGTCAATTTTTTGGTATGAACCTGCAGGACTTCAACGCGGCCATTGAGATCGGGCTTATCGACAAGTATCTGCCGGTCGAACCGTCCCGGACGCATCAGGGCGGAATCCAGAACATCGGGGCGGTTGGTTGCAGCCATGATGATAACCCCTTTTTCGGTATTGAATCCGTCCATTTCGGCAAGCAGCTGGTTCAGGGTATTTTCACGCTCATCGTTGGCACCGGTCATCTGATTTCGGCCACGGCTTCTTCCAATGGCATCAATTTCATCGATAAAAATGATACACGGCGCTTTTTCCTTGGCCTGTTTGAACAAGTCACGGACCCTTGAAGCCCCCACACCCACAAACATCTCTACAAAATCAGATCCGCTGAGACTGAAAAACGGAACATTGGCTTCACCGGCTGTTGCTTTGCCGAGCATTGTCTTGCCGGTACCCGGCGGTCCTACCAGCAGGACTCCTTTTGGTATATTTCCACCCAGTACGGTGAATTTCCCGGGGTTTTTCAGAAAAGCAACGATCTCTTCCACCTCCTCCTTTGCCTCTTCCAGTCCGGCCACATCCTGAAAAGTTATCTGGTGTTCGGACTGCCGGTCGTACAGGGAAGCCTTGTTTTTCCCGATATTCATGAGTTGTGAACCGGGGTTCATACGTCGAAAGATGAAGATCCAGAAGGCTACAAGGAGCATGACGGGCAGAAGCCAGAAGAGCATATTGCCCAGACGGTTGTCGGTATACTTTGCTTCGTAGGCCACTTGGTGTTTATCCAGCAGCGGGCGAAGCTCATCACCTTTTATCATGGTCAGAGCGAAGGGGTAGGCGGCCGATTCATTTTCACGGATCGATTCCTCAGGCTCATCGGATAAAAACCACCATGACCGTGTTGATATTTCATAGTGAATCAAGCCCGAATCGACAGGTTCCTTTTTGTAAAAGCCTTCTATGCTTGTTCCGTCAATAATGGTTACACTTTCGATATAGCCCTTTTCGACCTGTTCGATAAACGTGCTGTAGGAGATGGTTTTTACTTCTTCTTCAAAAAGTGACAAATAAAAGATCAGCAGCAGTGCCAGTGTAAGGACCAGGTAGATCCACATTGGGAAACGTGTTCCTTTCTCATCGGTCCTGTGTGCCGGCAGCTTATCTGGTGACTTTTCTTTTTCGGACATACTTTTTCGGGCATAACCGTTGAGTGGTTGATCGGACATGTATCTATCACATGTGTCTGTCACACGTAATAAAATATCCTGCACAGACTTTCAAGATACGAAAATTATCGTTATCAAGAGACCTCAGTCGCGGAACTCGGCGATCTCTCCGAGGTCAGTCTGCATTTCAACCACTCCCTTTTTATCGGTTATTTTTCCTATGATGGTGAAGTCCCGGCAATTTTCGGCAAGCTGGTCGACCTTCTCCTGATCCAAGGTGAATAGCAGTTCATAATCTTCACCTCCGTAAAGGGCATAGAGGTCGACTTCTTCTTTCATTTCATCGGCTACTTTTCGAGTCTGCAGGTCGACCGGCAGTGCAGCCTGGTAAATATAAGCGCCGCATCCTGAACCGGCGAGGATTCGTTTCAGGTCGGGAAGCAGGCCTTTGCTGACATCGGTCATGGCTGACGGTATCACGTTGTGTTGTCGAAATGCAGTGACAATATCTTTCCGTGCCATTGGGATCAGTTGTTTTTTCACAACAAAGTCATATTCCGACAGGTCCGGCTGCATGGCGGTATCACCGGTTTCCTCCCAGTGTTTTTTTTCTCTCAGGAGCACTTTGAGGCCGGCCAGTGCTCCGCCCAGGTCTCCGGTCACGCAGATAGCCTGGTCTTTTTTTGCGCCGCTGTTAAAGACGATCGATTTTTTATCAGCAAGTCCGTAAACGGTAACGGTCACGATGAAAGCATGATGGGAGCCGGTGAGATCACCTCCTGCCAATTGGCACTGGTAATCGGTGCAGGCCATGCTGATTCCTTTGTAGAGCTCCCCGATCATTTCGGAGGTAACGCGGTTGGGCACCCCCAGGTTGACCAGTATGGCTTCGGGCTTTCCGTTCATTGCGCAGATATCGCTAACGGCGGCCGAAACAGCTTTGGCTCCCAGTTGATGAAACGGCAGGAAAGTGAGATCAAACTCAACCCCTTCCACAAGAGTTTCGGAGCTGATCAGGATGTAGGTTGACCCGTCTTTCTTCAGTACTGCGGCATCGTCGCCGATACCTTTGAAGACTTCATCGGATCGCCACGTGGAGCTGGCGGCGATCCTGCGAAGGAGTCCGGAGCGACTTGATTCGGAAGCAGGAGGCATCACATGGGCTGAGCGGTGCCTTTTCGGAGTGTAGAATAATTGATCCGGAGTGTTCCGGCCTGGCGCAGTTCCTGTTTCACGTCGCTGACGATGCCCATTTCAGAGCGCTGGTCCGCTCTTATTGAGACGATCAGCCGATGCTCTTCCATGAGTTTGTCATACATCAGGCGACGGATTGCAAAGATATCATCAATCAGGGCGTCATCGATCTGCACTTTGGTATCGCCGTAACGTCCGCCTCCGAGTGACTCGGGGCCAATGTAGATATAGCTGACCAGTCGTTTCTGTTCAATTTTTTCGATGTTTTCGGCACGGGTGTAATCGACTCGCACCTGGACATCGACTTCACGCAGGACGGTTACGACCATGAAAAATATCAGCAGCATAAAGATGATATCGGGCATGGCCGTTGTTGGCACCTGCTGTTTGGTCTTGGCTTGTTTCTTCTGAAATTTGGACATGATTCAATATCTCGAGCGTGGTTAAGATCCGGGATCTGGTTCAGCGAGCGATATATTCTGCGGGTACATTTCGCGTATGATATTATCTTCCCGGCTGACGCGATTGGTATATTCGCGGTAGGTTATACCGAACTCTCTGAGCGAGGCATCGTTTCGAAGCTGCCGATAGGCGCCAATGACCTCATCGAGCATATCGATGAAGATCTCATAAGAGGTTTGGCGGTCGGTTTTGATGGAAACGATGGCTTGTCGGGGGGATTCAGAAAGATTGGGATCCTGGGCCCGGTTCTGATTATCGACAAAATCCATGACCAGCTGTTTAACTTCAGGGAGGCTGGCCGGTTGCTCGTTGATCAAAATCATGCCTTGTGCATTGACCAGGACATTCATCAGGTTTCGTTGCCGTATGGGCGGCGGTTCTGCTCCCGGATCGGGAGGTGGCGGCAAGACCATCCCGATCCCGGTATCTACGTCGATAGTCGTGACGACGAGGAAGAAAATCAGCAGCAGAAAAGCGATATCCGCCATTCCCGCCTGGGGCACTTCCGCTTCAACACGTACACGTTTTTTCAGTAGCATATCTGGAGGTCAGAATTTAAAAGTGGTTCGGAGGCCGGTGATTACCAGCATGACGGCAAGCAGCGCCATGGTTACAAGCATGGTCATCATTGCGGACTCGGTCAGATCGCCGGTAATCAGGTAGGATATGCCGAAGATTGCGGCGGGCACCAGGAAGATCAGAATCTTCATCAGTTCCTGTTTGCCATCCACAATGCTTTTTATTCCGAATCCTACCATGGACAGGATGCTGATGGTGATCAATCCGAGCATTACTCCCATAGCAATAGGTACGTACATAATATCAAAAGTATGAGTGGTGTTGATTTAGGAAGCCGGTTCTTCTTCCGGACCGGTGGTATCATCCTGTTTCTTTGCATTGCGCTTTTCGATCTCTTCCTGTGAGATGATCTCTTTTCCTTGTTTGAGCAGCGCGATGGAGTCAATCAGGACAATGGAACTTTCTTCCATGTCCACAACCAGCCGGTCAATTTTTGATACGCAATAGTTGTACCCGACCTGCAGCAGGATTCCGGAGATCAGTCCGGCCGCTGTTGTGAGCAGGGCTACTTTGATACCACCGGCAACGAGGCTGGGTGAGATATCACCGGCGGCCTCAATGGCGTCAAAAGCCTGGATCATACCTACAACGGTACCTGTAAATCCGAGCATCGGGGCGATGGCGATAAAAAGGGACAGCCATACCAGTCCTCTTTCCAGAAAGCTCATTTCAATGGAGCCGTAGGATTGAATGGCTTTTTCAGCGGCATCAATTCCTTCGTCTGCACGAAGCAGGCCGGCCTGGAAAACGGAGGCGACCGGACCTCTGGTTGATGAGCAGAGTTCTTCTGCGGCCTGAATTCCGCCTTCCTGCAGGGCTTCCTTCACGTCGAGAATAAAGTTTCGGGTATTGATATCGGCTCTGTTGAGGGTTATAAGGCGCTCAAGAAATATGGACAGGCCAAGAATAAGAGCGATGAGAACGGGCCACATGAAGGCACCACCTTCATTGAAATACCCGACGAGCATGTTGAACAGGCCTTCCTCCAGGGCTCCCTGGAAGAGCAATGCGCTAAGCGAGAGGGTCATACGATTCTCCGGTTTTTTCCTAATGTTGTATTCATTGACACGTTAATGCAATAAGCAATGATGTGATTATAGACTATTTTGAATCAAATGTCAAAGGTTATGAACTCTAAAAAAGTGTTCTTTTTCCGGCAGAATATTCCGGTTCAGAATACGGCACTGACAGTAAATCGAAGAGATTGAACGGTGGGGCGATCCCTTATGGTTCTGCCATCGTATTGGAGTCCTGCGCGCAGAAAGTCGCTGACTCTGTAATCACTCTGCAGCGACCAGGCCCAGGTATTACCAAGGCCGGCGCCTGCGGTCAGTTCAAGCTCGCCTGTCCGGGATGAGGGGCCGCCGGACTGGCTGAAGTTGCGAAACTCAAGACTTGCCGTTGAATGCAGTGCCGTGCCGGTTCGCAGTCTGGTATCAGCAAAAAAAGTATAACCTGTTATATTAGAAGGTACTTGCGGATAAGCATCCTTTCTCCGGATCCAGGCGCCTCCCAGTCCGGTTTGAAGCCTGGTATTCCACCGGATATCCAGGCGCGGACGTGTTTCCGTACCGGTGATGCTGTAGTTGCGTGAAGAGAAGGTTTCGCTCTCATTTTCATTTCTGCCAGCCTGAAAGTGCATTCCGATCCTGTATGTTCTGCTGATCCTTCTGTCAGCCCTTATCTCAAGGTTATCTCTGTGGAAATGCTCGAGCCCGCTGGCTTGTGCCTGTTGGCCCAGTGTACGGTCAGCACTTATCCTCACAGCGGTTCGGGTGTCGTTTCTCAGCAGTTCCAGCTCCTGTCCCAGGAAGAAGCGTCCGCGAACAGTCAGCGAGTCATCGCGAAAAGTGTGCAACTGCAGCAAATAGACATCCCTCAGTTGCGCGGTCCGGTTCTCTTCACGAACATCAATGGTGCTGGTCCAGAGCATGCCTGAAAGAAAGCCAAGCCATCGTGAGTAACGGGCATCGTGAGGATCGATGCGGCGTGACGGATCCACCGTTGTCTGCCACCTTACATGCAAGGCGATCACGGGGTAGAGTTCGTCAGAGGGGACCAGCTGGCGTATGAATGTCCCTTCATTGGGACTTTGCTCGGGAAAGAATTCGTCAACCTGGCGTACACCGTCATCATTGAGGTCAATCCACACATACTGTCCCAACTCAGGGCCCACTTCAACATAGGCTTCCTGCATGAGTGCCCTTCTTTCGGTATTGGCATCATAGAGGATTCGGGTTTCAATGAACCGGTCAAAAGGGCTGAATGCAGTTTCCGATCGAATAAGGAGGCCTCTGCTGTCGATCCGCTGCTCCTCTATTTTGAAGAGGTCCTCAAAACTTCTGCTTCGTATACCCAGGGTGTTGCTGGTTTGAAAGAGGTGTTCATGGCGATAATTCAGGATATATCGCTGTGTGATATTCCGGGAGAGATCTTCCATTCTGCCATGAAGCATGGCAGAATCTTCCCGGTAGCGAATGCTGGTACCTGCCCGGAAACGGGAGTTGATCTCATAAAAAAGACCCGGACCCCATTCCCGGAAGCGAAAAGAGCCCTGTGCGAGCGAATCATTATCCAAACCGGTCTGTCGCCGCTCTTCCTGTTCAAATTCCATTTCAGGCTGCAGAACTCCGAAAGAAAGATTCCACTGGTAGTCCATGCGGGCTTTCTGTCTCCACCATTTACCCGACTCACCGAGCATTTGATCCCGGCTGTCGATCCGTTCGGCAAAATAATCCAGACCGGGCAGTCCATCTCTTTGTGACCGTATCTGCAGGTCGGCACGACTTCCTTCGAAAAGATTCCTGTCGATCACCCCGCCACCCAGGATTATTTTGGTTTCGGAGCCGGGGGTCCAGGCGGCTCCGCCTTCCAGCCTGATCTCACGGCTGTCGGGCATGGCAGCAAGATTCCATCGGCGATCGAATTCAACTTCTCTCACACGGTCGAAATAGGCGAAGTGTTCTCCCTCGTAGCGACCTTCGCCGAAAAGTTCGAATTTGCCCAAAGCTGTTTTCCCCGGCTGAATTCGAAAACCGGTCAGAAAGCTCATATCCTGATTATTTTCATTATCAATGGATGAGAGTCTGTTTTGATCGAGGCTGCTTCCGGCCCATTCGCCATACAGTGACCACCCGGGCCGGGGGTTCCATTGACTTCTGAGGGCTACCATACTCTGTTCCATGGGACGTGGCAGCTTTCGCCGTGGCATATAGTCTCCTGCTCCCGGGCCGGCCCATTCATACAAGATTCCATTGGCCGCCCGGCCCACCCGGACATAATCTCCTGATCCCGGGTCCACTCTGCTGAAGCTCACCCGATAAACGCCGGAGGAGTCGCCCGGGACATGGCGGAATATGGAGTATATTTTACCCTGGAAGAGGGTATCAACCCTTGCATAGAGAAGAAAGTCGGCATCTCTTCGATAGCCAACCGAGTCGGCACCACTGACAACAGCTTTATCGGGATCATTTCCGGCATCACGCAGAATGGCTCTTTCGTTTTCGGAGAGCAGCAACCGGGAGCTTGCGCTCACATTGTCGGCTTCGCGGATCACGGTGGCACCGAAAGTGAGTCGACCATCGAACAAGCGTATCTCATCGGCTTCCGCGGCCAGCAGAGATCTTGTGAACTCATCTTCCAGATACTGAAAATCCACTGTGATACGCGAATAGTCGGTAATGATGCGATTGGAAGTAAAAGTGACTTCACCCAGTCCATAGTCGACGATATAGTCGTTTTCCTCTCCCCTGGTCAGCAACTCACCATCCAGATATACTCTTTCCGAACCTGCGAGAACAATCAGAAACGATTGCTGTCCGGCCTGTGCCAGTCTGTAAGGGCCCTGTACCCCATCCACACCCGTGAACTGTATCTCCCGGTAGCGCCCGCGTGCAACAGCGGCAGACCCCCGATACGTGCCGGTATGCAGTTGCCCGTTGCTGAGTCCGTTGTTGAATCTGGTGCTTTGCTCGGTGCTGAGTGCATTGCTTTGTGCGTTGCTTTGCCTGTTGCTGAACCCATTGCTAAGTGCGTTGCTGTGCCTGTTGCTGAACCCATTGCTAAGTGCGTTGCTTTGCCTGTTGCTGAATTCATTGCTTTGCGTTCCTGTGGCAAAACGGTTTGCTGTCAGGTCTACACCCTGAAGTCTGCGGTTGATTACGGCAAAACGGCTCTGATTGAGCTGCACATCGACGTCGCCCATCTGCAGAGATCCGGACGGATGCATGAGCCGAATGTAGACCTGGTCGAACTCGCGCAAGGTCTGGGTAGTTCCTTCGGGCTGTATGGGTGTACTCTGATCCGTGAGAGAGGCCACTACTTCCCATTCGTCGGTGATATTCCCCCTTACATCAAAACGCAGACCGCTGTCCATGGAGAAGTCCTGGTTGGACCCAACGACGATTCCTCTTCGAAGGCTTCCGCTGCGTTCCAGTCTGGTATCTGCGAAGAGGTCTTGCTGGCTTGGGGGTCGTCGTACGACCTGCCTTTCGGTATCGGTA
>SLHZ01000191.1 GCA_007135895.1 Balneolales bacterium
AACCTGGACCGCTCCGATCACTTTGAGCTTCTTGAAAGTGATTTACCCGGTGTATTGCATCAACAATCCGGCGGAATGATCATTGATGAAGCACAACGGATACCGGAACTGCACGACGAGTTGCTTCAGGCTATCGATAAGAACTCCCACTCGGGTTTATTCATCCTTTCGGGATCCCAGAACTTCCACGATCGATTCCTCACCTATGGAAACGTCAAGGCAGGCCGGGACCATCATCCCGGTTATCATCTGTTTCCCTATGACATATCGGAAGCAAGCCCTATTGCGGAAACCGGTGTTTATGAGTGCATAAAAAACGGCTTTTATCCTCATGTTCTCGTCCAGGGTATAAAGCCTGCGGATTTCTATCCTTCCTATGTCCAAGGATGCATGGAGCGGGATATCCGGTTGCTTCGGGCAATGGAACAGCCATCACTGTTTATCAATTTTCTCCGATCCTGCGCAGGTCATATCGGACGGGTGCTCAACCTGTCGGCCCTGGCAGACAATGTGGGTATTGCCGTCAATACGGCGAAAGACTGGCTGGGACTTCTGGAAGCGAACTTCCTCGTTTACAGGCTGGAATCCCATTCCCACCACTATAAAAAGCGAATCATCAAATCGCCCAAACTCTATTTCTACGATACCGGACTGGCCAGTTGTCTGCTTCGCATTCCGGACGCTTCATCGGTGGGTCAGCACTATCTGTACGGCGCCCTGTTCGAAAACCTTGTCATCAGTGAGATCGTCAAGTATTTCCGACATAGCGGGACGAAGCCTCCCATCTCCTACTGGCGGGAAAGCAATGGCATGGAAATTAACTGTCTGCTCACGACCCGAACGAACCGGCTATTCGCTTTGGAAATAAAAGGAGGACGCCGGCAGAGCACAGAGTACTTTCGTAATCTGAAACGCTTTGATAAACTCTTGACATCACAGCGTCCGCACACCTCCGCCGGACATCAAAAGTCGGAAGCAATAATTCCCGAGGTTGAGAAGATCGTGGTCTATGCCGGGGCAGATACGGTTTTCACTCCGGATACAAGCATGTGGAGCTGGCATGACATGCCGCGTCTTCTGGACAAGCTGCTATCCGCCTCTTCCGAAGATCATGAAGCTTTATCAGATTCTCATTAGCAAAACCGGATTCTCATTAGCGAAAGCGTGAGGGTTTCCACGCCCTCTTTTCCGGGTACAGTTCATTGAGGTCTGCGTCCCATACTCTTCCGTTCTTCACAATCATGCTGATCGTTTCAGAATTTCGTATGGACTCCAGCGGATTTTGGACCAATACCACAAAATCTGCCAGTTTGCCCGGTTCAATAGATCCCAGGTCGGATCCCAGTCCCAGATATTCAGCTCCATGAAGAGTTGCCGCCCTGAGGGCCTCCATTTCACTCAGGCCTCCCTGAACCAGCATCCAGAGTTCCCAGTGCGCCGCCAGCCCCTGCAATTGTCCGTGGGAGCCCAGCTGTACGCGTCCGCCCGCACGCACTACCTTGCGAACAGATTCAGCGAGGGCAAAGTGATAGAATTCTGTTTCAGGAACCATAAGCCTTCTTCTTGCCCGGCTATCGATAACATGCCTTGGGACGTAGCGAAGCAACCTTCTATTTTCAAAGGCGTCTGTTTTCTGGTACCAGTAATTTTCTCCCCAGATGCCGCCATAACCCACTACAAGAGTGGGTGTATATCCGACGTTAGATACCCCCAGCAGCGCCAGCAGATCATTGCGCAGCGGCGTCACCGGCAATGCGTGTTCTATACCGGTATGGCCATCGATGATCATGGTAATATTATGCTGAAGCATGGATCCCCCTTCAGGATATACGTTCAGTCCCACTTCGCGGGCGGCGTCAAGAATCCATTGCCTCTGATCCCGTCTTGGCTGGTTATAGCTCTTCACCGATATAGCGCCCAATGCTTTGTGTCTCAAAAGATGGAACCGCGCATCTTCAGGTTTCTCAACAAGGGCTTTATTGGGATTCTCGGCGCCGTAGAGGACAAACCCCGTGGAGTAAATCCTTGGTCCGATTGTTCGTCCTGTGCGGACCTGTTCGGCCAGGGCGAAGACCGACTGGGTACTTGCAGAGGGATCATGGGTGGTTGTCACACCATAGGCCAGGTTGGCCTCATATTCCCACATCCGGTCCGGAGTGATATCAAGTACAGAATATCCCATATGGGCATGCACATCGACGATTCCTGGTATAATCGTCATTCCGTAGACATCAAAGACGCGGGCATCATCGGGTATGCGGACCTGCTCCATCGGACCTACATCAACAATACGGTTATCCTTCACGACAATCGTTCCATTCTCAATGATTTCATCACCCCGCATGGTGATAATCCGTGCATTGAGATAGGCACTGTATCCCAATGGTTTGGCTACGGCCAAATCCAGTTCTACCGGGATGACTTCAGCGGCATATCGGACATTTCCAGCCATCCAGTCATCCCTGTCCTCCGGCACCGCTTCGATACGGCCATCTCTGTCGAACAAAGGCCGAATTTCCTGTCTGTAGACGGCATTTCCAAGCACGAATGACAGGTAGCGGCCATCCGTCGACCAGCTGATCCAGTCTCCGCCGTAGCGGGTCAGCTGCTTGGTCGGAATCGAACGGCTGGTCGCAGATATCTCAAGCGGGTCACCGCCGGCACGGGGCATGGGTGCCACATAGACGTTATGCTGATCCTTGAAGGCGATATAACGAAAATCGGGCGAGAGGATGAGTTCTTCGGCTGTTTCACTGATTACATGGTGCATATAGTCCGACCCATCGGTTTTAATGCTAGAAAGATGGGTTTTTCCGTTCACTGTTTCATAGTAGAACAGCCGGCTGCTGTCGAAGCTCCACTGGATATGGGGCATGCGGCGGTTGGCACCGCGGTTGGCCGTCCGGGTCACATGGCTGATCCGGCCGGTCTCGAGATCCAGAATGCGGATATTCAGAAAGAGTTCCGAGCCAAGGTTCTTACCCCGGTTCACGATACCGCTGCCCTGCAAGAATGCTACTTTCCGGCCATTGGGAGAGAGGACGGGGCTGGCATATTGATCCGGCACAGAGGTCAGCTTCCGGATTTCAGTCCTCCGGCCCGGGGTGATTTTTTTTATATGGCCACCCTGATCGTCATCCCATGTGGCATATACGATTACGGAACCATCGCGTGAGATGGATGGCGCAAATTCGAGCGGTTTTGTGGTATCCGTCAGACGCCGCGGGCGTCCGTCTGGCAGGCTCATGCGATACAGATGTCCGGTCGCCTGGAATATCAGGTTTTGCCCGTCTGGAGAAAACACCGGCCACCGTATTAAACGGGAGCGGAACGTGTCGTCGGAAACAGGAAACTGAAAAGATACGGCATCGGCAATTTTCTGGCTCACCGCAGCGTGGAAGGGCACATTATGCACCGACCGGTCAGACACTACGATGCGATGGATTCGTCCATCGAAATGGATGATGATTTGGCGGCTGTCGGGTGTCCACGCAAATCCGGGGTAGAGGCCATGAATTGCCCAGGTCTCTTGCTGATCGTGGTCAAGGCCTTCAAACAGCACTTCCTCCCGGCCCGATTCAAGATCCCGTATCATGAGTACCGAACGGGTACCTATCCTTCGCACAAAGGCAAGTTTTTTACCATCCGGCGAAGGGGTGGGCCTGACACTGCCGCCGGCAGCCCGTGTTACAGGCTCCAGTCGTCCGGTTTCGCGGTCAAAGCGATTGATCTGATAAATACCTGCATGAACATTCCTGTTATAGTCGAAAGGTCCCGAAAAGCTGTAATAAACCCATCGGCCGTCCGGTGATACCGCGGGTTCATTCTGATCGGAAGTCCAGGTCTCTTTTTCGGTCAGCCTCAACCCGGTTCCACCCTGTACGTGGTACATCCATATTTCTCCGGCACCCAAAGATCGTGTACCCGTAAAATGTTTTCTTGCAATAAGATAACTACCCTCCGGACTCCAAACCGGAGAGCTGAGAAGCCGGAATGTCTCCTGGGTTACGGCCCGGCGGTTGGTTCCGTCGGCATTCATGATCCAGAGGTTGTCACCTCCTCCACGGTCGCTGGTAAAAGCAATCGTATTTCCGTCGGGACTGAACCGTGGCTGCATATCGAAAGCTGTTCCACCTGAGAGGAGTTCGGCTTCCCCCCCTTGGAAAGGTATGCGGTAGATATCACCCAGCAGGTCAAATACGATATACTTTCCATCCGGACTTACATCCAGATTCATCCATGTGCCTTCATCGGTTTCGAACGTAATGGTTCTGGTTGGCCAATGCTCCCAGTGGCTGCCTTCCACACTCCACGAACTGACATCCTCTTTAACTGGAGAATGGACTGGGGGTTTATCAGCTTCATCTGACCGGGGTTCTGCTGCACTGTTAAATATCAGCAGGAATGCCATTAATGAGATCATATTTACTTTGCTTGATTTTCGTTTTATGGAATTTTTCGACTTGGGTATGTTTTCATCTTGTCTGGATTTACCCATTCCTAAATTTTGCCAAGACTGATTTTTTTCCCATGTCTGGATTAGACCATGCCTGGATTTAACCACGACTGTTTTTTTACCCATGTCTGGATTAGACCATTTCTGGGTTAAACCATGCCTGATCTCTACTTTGCCTGGACTTCGCCTTGTGTGTTTTTTCCTACTGGCAATCAGGTCTATACGGATGCCGGTGCTACGTTTTTAATAGGCCAAGATACAAAAAAATATCCGGATGCCTAAGTTCCGGAGCCGTCTTACCGGCGGAGCTCTTCCCCGTTATATAGCTGCATGCCATGCTCATCAGGCAACAGTGAGTTATCTGTAAAACCGGCTGTATCCGCTGCCTTATGCCATTCTGCTGTCTGCAGTGGAAAAACGGTGATCATACTTTCATGTGTTTAAAATTTTTGATTTCTAAGGTCACATGTAATGCCCATGACGTTTTTAATCATGCGCCTGTGTGACCGGGCTGCGGTCATGGACATTTCATCAGGACTATATAAAGTTACCTGTACAATAATATTTTGTGCATACGCAGCCAGGTTGTATTTTTGTCATCCGTGATTCAGATATCATTCCGTGATTCAGATATCATTCCGTAATTCAGAATCATTCCGGGATTCAGAGATCGTTTCTTGATTCAGAGATAACCGGGAAGCGAATTTCTTTAAATAGCGAGTATTTCAAACATGCTGGAGATCCAAAAACGACTTGCCAACCGGTTCTACGCCATGCTGGCATTACCGGCGACCGCCATGGGTTTTGCCCTGGCTGTTCAGATTGCAGCATTGAGCTGGCTGCTGACCTACCAATACGGTCTGCAGATTACCGATATCGGTCTGGTGTGGGCAACCGGCCCCATAGCCGGAATACTCGGACAGGTCATCATCGGTATCATCAGCGATAATGTGTGGGTATGGAACGGTCGCCGACGGGCATTCATCGTGATTGGAGGTGTCCTTGCTTCGTTAATGCTGCTGGCTTTGCCGAATATCGGGATTATACAGGCAGGAATGGGACTTGAGGGAATCCTGGGTATCGCCATACTTATCTCCATGGTCCTGGATCTGTCAATCAATGTGTCGTTCAATCCGACTCGTTCCATCATTGCCGATGTCACTCCTGAGGGCCGGGACCGCACCAGGGGTTATACCTGGATGCAAACGGTTTCGGGTTCGTTCGGGGTGCTTTCCTACTTCATCGGTGCCATATTCGGCAACATTGCCCTGATTTATTTCGGGGTTGTTCTCGTTTTTCTTTTTTC
>SLHZ01000153.1 GCA_007135895.1 Balneolales bacterium
ACACCGCTATCCTTTTGATTCTTTGCATTTTTGATTTTTTTGCATTGATTTTTTTTGTATTGAGGTTTTTTGCATTGAGGTCTGCCCACTTTATTTCAGCGAATTACAAGGAATCATAATAATTACAGGAAATCATAAAAAAGACGGATCATTATGAAGAATACGATTGCTTTTCTGATACTCACGGGGTTTGCTCTGACTTGCTGCATTTTTTCCTGTCAAAGAAAGCCGGACAACGATGAAACGGCGCTGACAACGCCACCCAGAGCGGAGCTGGCAAAGAAATACCCGGCACTGTTGATCACCGGAGGGACTATTCTGGACGGAACCGGATCTCCGGGCTATCGGGGAGATTTGCTGGTAGTCAATGGCCGTATTGCCGCCATCATCCCCGGAGAGGATACTTTGCTGGATGCCGGAACACTGCCTGAGGCTTTGCGCCGTCACGGCGTCAACCGGATAGAGGCGGAAGTGCCTGAAAAACTCAAAGTCATTGATGCCTCGGATCTCATGGTGACACCCGGCTTTATTGATGCTCATGCGCACGGTAACCCGCTTTCCACTCCCGGTTTCAAAAACTTTCTGGCCATGGGTGTGACAACCATTTGCCTGGGACAGGATGGCAGGAGTCCCGAGTCTGACTCTGTTTCTGAGTGGATGGACCGGGTTGATTCGACTCAGACCGGTTTGGGTATCGTCCACTTTCTGGGTCACGCTACCATTCGCAACCGGGCCGGGGCTCCTCCGGTTACCGGTTTGCAGCCGGATGTGCTGAAAAAAATGCAGAAAATGGTGGAAAACGCCATGTTGGAGGGCTCCTTTGGTCTGAGCACGGGCATCGAGTACCGGCCGGGCTTTCATGCCGATATGGAGGAGCTGGAAGCGATCGCGCAACCGGTAGCCCTATATGACGGGCTTGTGATGAGTCACATCCGCAGCGAAGACGATGACGAGGTGGAAGAGGCTATTGAAGAGTTGCTTGAACAGGGGAGACGATCCGGTGCCCGGGTCCATGTTTCCCACCTGAAAGTGGTTTACGGCAAAGGGGAAAAAAGGGCTCTTGAAGTGCTTGATCTGTTACATGAGGCTCGCAGGGAGGGTGTTGCCGTAACGGCCGATCTGTATCCCTATGCCGCCAGTTATACCGGAATCGGCATAGTGTATCCCGACTGGGCACTGCCGCCCAATGACTTCGACTCGGTCCGCACACACAGGAGAGAGGAGCTCCGCGACTATCTCCATGCCAGGGTGATGCTGAGGAATGGTCCGGAAGCAACACTGTTCGGTACTCCACCATGGGCTGGAAGATCATTGGCGGAGGTGGCCGACTCCCTGGGCAAGCCTTTTCCTGATGTTCTTATCGACCACATACCTCCCGGCAGTGCCAGTGCAGCCTATTTTGTAATGGATGAAGATGTTATACGGGGATTTCTGAAAGATCCGCTGGTTATGATTTCCAGTGACGGGAGTCCGACCATGCGTCATCCCCGGGGTTATGGCAGTTTTGCCAGGATAATCCGGCAGTATGTGATGGAAGAAGAAATATTATCACTGGAAGAAGCCGTCTGGAAGATGACCGGGCTTACCGCTTCCACACTTGGAATGGATAACCCGGATCGGGTTGCGGTCCCGAGAGGACGTATTGAGGCCGGTTTTGCCGCTGATATTCTTCTATTTGACCCGCGGGAAGTACGGGACAAGGCATCCTTTGAAGATCCGCATCAACTGGCAGAGGGGATGCGATGGGTGCTGGTCAATGGCATTCCGGTCATTGAAAACGGAGAATGGAACCCGTACCGCGCGGGGGGTGTCATCCGCAGGCAGCCGCCGATGTGATTTTTTCGTTCTTCAGGGGTTAGGATCGATGCAGCAGATGCCGATAATTAGGCTGTACAGCCTGATATGTCATAACGCATTTGCGCCAGTCTATTGAAAACGGCAAAACAAATAACACATTACCGGTATCTGTTGCTTGCCGCCGCCGGGGCGGGTGTGCTTGCTCTGGTTGTTTTATATGCCGGGATGAAGTTTCGCAATGCCTGTGATTCTGCCTTGCTGGCCAGCCATCATATCAACCGTCTGCAGGTGGAGGCCACTTTTCATCTTGCAAACTACGTCCATTCCGGTGATGTCAGGGATCTTCAGCGATTTCGGAGTCTTTCCTCACCTTTGCTGGAGCTGTCCGAGCACAGCCAGTTCTATGATTTCGACACCGATCCTTCCGAACAGCTTAATCAGACGCTGTTCCGGGCCGGACTGTCAGAAAAACAGGTGAAAGATCTCAACGAATTGCAGAGAGCCCCCTTCCTGCGCTTTTCCATATACCGGGGAGTGGATTCGTGGGACTATGCGATACGTGATCAGTACCGTCTCCTGCACCACTCCCGGATTATCCTCCGAGATCATGTAAAAGGCAGCATGACACCTGAAAGGCGTCTGTCTCACTCCCGTACACTGCAGGCAATGCAGGAAATGATGTCGGGTAACCGGGCTCGCTTTGAGTCCGATATCATGCAGACACGGCAGCGGACATTCCGGTTGAGCATTATTCTGTCCATGGCTATCCTGCTGACCGGCTTTCTGGGCACCGGCTATTTCGGCTATTACACCGAGTACAACCTGAAAAAGCATGATCGTGCTTTGCTCAATGCAAGGAAAAGATACCAGGATATGTTTGTGAATGCCGGAATCGGGGTCGTGCAGGTATCACCGGACGGGAAACTGTTATGGGGGAATGAACAGATGGCCAAAATACTGGGCTATGAAACGGTGGACGAGCTCTATGCCAATCGGGGAAATTTTGACCGGATTTTTCTTGAGCCGGAGCGCAAATCCGATTTTCGGACTACGATACAAGACAATGGCTTTGTGAGCAATTTCATGTTTCGGGCCTTGCGCAAGGATGAGAGGAAGATCTGGCTCATGGCCAATGCCCAGTTGGTGAGGGATGCGAAAGGCAGGGTAATCTGCCATGAAGGCACCTATCAGGACTATACGGTATACCGTCAGACCAACCAGGAGCTGCATCATCTCACCCTGCTGCTTCGCGGCATGGCGCAATCCATCTTCCGTCTTCTTGTGGTTGACAAAAGCGAGAAAGCCATTAACCAGCTGCTCCAGATCGTGGGTCAGTCAAGCGGTGTCGATCGTGTGTTCATCATGAGCTGTGACTCCGATGATATCGCACGATATCTTGACCTGCAGTTCGAGTGGGTGAAATACGACTCGCTGTCCACCATCAGAGATGACCTCAACAAGAAGGTGCCGTTGCACAAAATCAATCCGGAGCTCAATGAAAAGCTTGAAAAAGGCAAAGTGGTGCAGCTGGTGACCAGGGATACTGAGGGACCCTGGCAGCAGCTCATGAAAAAACAGAAGACACGGGTCCGGATGGTGGCCCCCATTGTCAAAGATGGCCGTTTTTGGGGGATTATCGGGTTGGATAATTGCTCGGAGCATGAAAAATGGCCGGATGATGTGACACAAATTCTCAAGACCGTTGCCAGTGCCATTGGCCACTACCTGGTCCGGGTTGATATTGAGAAGTCGCTTCGGCAGAGCAAAAACCAGTATCAGAAACTGGTATCGAGCATTCGTGAAATTGTTTTCCAGATCAGCAGCGACGGAAAGCTGGTGTTTCTGAATCAGGCCTGGGAAAATATTACCGGTAATCCGATTGAGGAATCAATCGGGACTTCCCTTTATGATTACATACACCGGGATGACCGCGGTAAAGTGAGGCAAGCGGTTGGCGAAATGGTGAAAAAGAGACAGGAAAGCATTCGGTTGGAATATCGTCTGGTTACAAAAAAAGGAGCCATCCGCTGGCTGGAAAGCAATGGAATGCTGATGCACGATCCAGAGAACAAAAGCGAATCTGCGAAGAACAACGATCCAGCACGTATAAGTGAAGAGATGCAGATTTACGGCACCATGTATGACCTTACCCAGCGCAAAAAGGCTGAAATGGTAATGAAGCGCAACAATCAGCGACTGGAAGCCCTGATTGAGAGTTCGCCTGTCATTATTACCGCCACAGATCCCAATGGCCGTCTGACACTATGGAACCGGTCGGCGGAAAGGAATCTTGGCTGGAGAAGAGAAGAAACCATGGGCAAGCCGGCTCCCCATGTCCCGGAAAAGTATCTTGAAGAGCATTATGATCTGCTTGATCAGGTTCTTTCAGGTGAGCGGATTCAGGAACTGGAGCTGGAGCGGGTCAGAAAAAACGGCAAGAAAATTTATCTCAGTATCTCTGCCGAACCGCTGTTTGACGAAAGCAGGAAGGTTGAGCAGGTGATGATGTTTGCCCAGAACATAACCGAAGCGAGGCTCTCGCGTGAAGCCATCAAAAAGTCCCTGAAAGAAAAGGAAGTCCTGCTCTCCGAGATTCATCACCGCGTCAAGAACAACATGGCGGTGATATCCGGATTGTTGTCGCTCAAGGCTCAGCAACAGACCGATCCAGGCGTGGCATCCATTCTGAGACAGAGTGAAGGCCGGATTCACTCCATGTCCATGATTCATGAAAAGCTGTATCAGACAGACACCTATGCCGAGGTGGAATTCGGTTCCTATCTGATGGATTTGGCCTCGCATCTTGAGAGTCAGTATGTGGATTACAATACCCGTATCAATACACAGGTTAAAGCCGAGAAAATCCAGCTTGAGATAAGCCAGGCGGTACCTTGCGGGTTATTGGCGAATGAGCTGCTTACCAACAGCTATCTGCACGCGTTCAAGGATCGGGCAGAGGGGGAGATCATGATATCAATGAGGAAGCGACAAGGCTATTGCGAGTTGATTTTCCGGGATGACGGGCCCGGTTTTCCGGAGGACATATTGAGCGGGAAAAACGGCAACTCACTGGGAATGCATCTGATCAGGGCCATGAGCAAACAGATGAAGGGTGAGATGTCGATCGGCAACAAGCAGGGGGCCTGGTTCCGCCTGGTATTCAAACTGGTCGACAGATCCGGTCCGAGAAAACCCTGAAAAAAGCGCCTGTTAAACCTCAGGAGTACTCCGGTGGCGGATCCTCCAGAAAGCGCAGATAGAGTTCAATGGTAAGGAAGCGGCAGAGAGTTTCTCCGGTTTTCAGCTCTTTTACGTGGAAAGCTGCATGACCTCCGGGGTTTTTCTCCGGGTAATGGCGTCTGCGGGTTCCCGCTTTATACCTTTTGAGCAGGGAGAGGATCTCGGAGCGGTACCCATGATCAGATAGCCGGGTTTGTGGTGAATCCAGGAACGTACGGAACAGAGGCAGCTGGTGTTGAATCCAACTGGGATAATTGTGAAAAGCAGGATTGACGAATCCAAGCCGCCTTTTGATCCGGAAAAGAAAAAACCGCACTTTTTGAAAGCGGGCGTCTATCGGATAACCGATATTGCTGTAAGTGACCCCATGGAACAGAGATCCGAAATGATTCTGGAGCATGGTCAGATAGAGCCGGTCATTCTGTACCCATTCCGGGTGCAGGCCCGAGAGAAAGTCAAGGATTTGATAGTCATAGAACGGAAACCGGGTGATCATGTAGCGATCGTCCAGCAGGGTTCCCATGCGCTGAAACCGCCTGAGCCGATCCCATTCCCGGGAAGCATCGGGACCGCTCAAAGCGCCCCTGACAAAATTCTGAATACCGCCGTTGAGTTGAATATCTATCTGCGAACCGATTTCTGCAGCATGCTCCAGGCCGTGCATGTGCATGATGTTGGCCTGGCCGTCGGTCCACCAA
>SLHZ01000118.1 GCA_007135895.1 Balneolales bacterium
GCTTGGTGGTCCGGATAGCGTCCATGGCCACATTTCCACCGCCAATAACCACAACCTTTTTCCCGATTTTTAGCGGTGTGTCATATTCGGGGAACTTGTAGGCTTTCATCAGATTGACACGAGTGAGCAGCTCGCTGGCCGAGTAGACGCCAATGAGATTTTCACCGGGGATATTCATGAAGTTGGGGGAGCCGGCGCCGGTTCCGATGTAGACGGCATCGTAATTCAGCTCGTCGAAGAGCTCGTCTATCGTCAGAGTTCGTCCGATGATGACATTGGTTCGAATTTTCACACCCAGAGCCTTGACACGTTCGACCTCTTCATCGACGATTTTTTTGGGCAGGCGGAACTCCGGGATGCCGTACTTGAGTACCCCTCCGACTTCATGCAGGGCTTCATAAATGGTCACGTTGTATCCGCGCTGCGCCAGTTCCGCCGCAACGGTGAGGCCGCCAGGACCGGAACCCACCACCGCCACATACTGATCCTTGGGCGTGTCGATGGGGGGAGGTGTAAATGTTCCCTTGCCGGCTTCGTAATCTGCAAGGAACCGCTCGAGTTTGCCAATGGCCACAGGTTCTCTTTTATTGCCGAGAATACAGCTGTTTTCACAGAGGTTTTCTTGCGGACAAACACGTCCGCAGATAGCCGGCAAGTAGTTGGATTCCCGTATTTTGCGTATTGCTCCCTCATAGTCTTTCTCAAAGAGCAGTTGGATGAATGCCGGGATGTCGATGTTTACCGGACAATGCCTCATACAGGCCGGGTCTTTGCACTCAAGGCATCGCTCTACCTCTTTAAGAGCCAGTTCTTCATTAAATCCAAGAGAAACCTCGTCAAAATTGCAGATTCGCTGACCGGGTTCCTGCAAGAGGGGATCATGCCGTGGGATTTTCATACGCTCGGATGGTTTGAGCGGCATGATACGCTTGCGTCTGGGTTGTCCGTTTTGAGATTTCTTATCCATGGGGCACCTCTCTGGCTTCATCAAGTTCACGGGCACAAGCATCCAGGGCTGTTTTTTCCAGGTCACGATACGTGTTATTGCGGGCGATGAGTTCATCAAAAGCAATCTGATGAGCATCGAATTCCGGCCCGTCCACACAGGCAAACTTCATTTCACCCCCGACGGTTACACGACATGCGCCGCACATGCCTGTACCGTCCATCATCAGCGGGTTAAGGCTCACATAGGTGCGAATGCCATGGGGTCTGGTTACTTCGGCTACCGCACGCATCATGGGAAGGGGTCCGATAGCATAGACGGCCTGTGGACAATTATCTGATGTGATGATTTTGTTCAGACTGTCTGTTACAAATCCTTTCACGCCATAGGAGCCGTCATCCGTAGTTACAATAAGTTCGTCCGAGGTTTCGGCCATTTCTTTCTCAAGTATAACCAGCTCTTTGCTACGGGCTCCTACGATGCTGGTTACCCTGTTGCCGGCCGATTTCAAGGCTCGCGCGATGGGATAGATAACGGCTGTACCCACACCACCGCCTATACAGACCGTTTTTCCGACATTCTCGATGGGAGTGGGCTCTCCCAGCGGTCCTGCTACGTCAATAAAGGAATCGTCTGTATTCAGGTTGTTGATGAGGTGTGTCGTTTTGCCAATGGCCTGTATGATGAGGGTAATTGTACCTTTGACCGGATCAGAGTCCACGATGGTCAGCGGTATGCGCTCACCGGTTTCGGTCGCACGGACGATCACGAAATTGCCGGCTTTGCGTTTTTTTGCAATCAACGGCGCTTGCACCACGAACCGGGTGATTTTCGGCGCCAATGTCTCTTTTTCAATAATTACATACACGGGAGGATACCTTGCCTGCTGTGGCCAGAATGATCATAATGCTGCATGATGGTAGTGCCGGCCGGGTGAGTAACCGATTCTTGTGACCCATAAACAATAATTGCGCAATATAACCAACAGCTTATGGGTTTCAAAAAGCTAAGACGTTTAATAATATTCAACTATGGGGGAAAAACTCAAATCCAATAGTTATATTTATTTATTATAGACATTGGTACGAAATTATTCAAGCGGAATATATTGAATTTAGATATGAGTGATGGCCTGTTTCTCTGTTTCATTTCCCGGTTGTTCATTTATGTATTTATCATGTGTGGCCCGCATGCTGTATCGGCATTTTCGGAGTTTCAATCTGCTCCGGACAGTCGTCAAGTGTCATCAAATAAGGCTGATCTGCAGATGTCGTTTATTATGAGTGAGCATCCCGTGCCGGGTGCGCTGGCCACATGGGTATCAGATCAGAACGTAGTGTTTCATCAGGCTCTGGGATTGGCGGATCTTGAGAGTCTCAGGACCATTCAAAGTGATAAAACTCTGTTCCGCGTTGGTTCCATATCCAAGGTTTTTACGGCTATTGGTGCTTTGAGGCTGGTCGAACAGGGATTGCTGGACCTGGATACCGACATCCATTATTATCTTCAGGAGCGGTTGATTGACGACCTTTTCGACTTACCGGTGACCCTGCGTCATCTTCTTACGCATACCGCGGGTTTTGATGACCGGCATATCGGCAAATCGGTACGAAATCGTGAAGAGGTACCGTCCTTTAGTGAGGTAATGTCGTCGATGCTGCCCGCCCGTTTTATTGATTCGGGCGAGATAGCCAGTTATTCCAACTTTGGAGTGGCGCTTGCCGGGTATCTCATTGAAGTGGCTTCGGGCCGTCCGTTTGCTGACTACATGTACGAAGAAGTTTTTGCTCCCCTGGGCATGGTCCGGACTACCTTTGATCCGGATGAATCTCTGGCAGGGGAAATGATGACCGGATATTTCCACCGCTTTGGAATGGCTCAGCCGCTTACGCTGGACTATCTGCTTGATGCTCCGGCGGGTCAGATGGTCTCCACGGGGGCGGACATGATCATGTTTATGAAGGCGGTACTGTCGGGACACGGACTTGAAGAGGCCGGTGTTCTATCAAAGGAGATGACGGATGTGATGATGTCGCTGCAGTTTCGCCACCATCCCCGTCACGATAACGGATACGGATTCCTCTGGAATATCTCCGAGTATGGAGGCCACCGGTTCGTTGGCCATGATGGCGGATACATCGGAGTTGCTGCCCGGTTAATGTTCTTTCCAGAGCATGATGCCGGACTCTTTGTTGTAGCGAACAGCATGGATTTTGGATTCATTGCCAGAGTGACGGACCTGCTGATAGACAGTTACCTGGAGTCACCGGATTTCGAGGAGAGGCGGGCCCGTGACATGCCGTTGTCCCGGTACGAGGATGACCGCTCACTGAGTGACTTCACCGGCACCTGGAGGGATACGCGTTACAGTCGCGCCAGTATGACCAAAATGGCTGTTTTGGCAGGTTTAATGGGCAATGAGATGACAATGGCGGTGGAAGAGGACACCCTGCTGACTATGCCCATGCTGTATGGCGGAACACGCCGTCTTGTGCGGACCGAGCCCCTTCTTTTCGAATCGCTGGATGACGATTATTTTCTGGCCTTCAGAGAGGAGAGCGGATGTATCACCCATGTATTTACTTCGGGCAACACGGCGTTGGAGCGTATTGGGCCGCTGGAAAGCCGCATGCTGCATGTCGTGCTGCTTTTTACGGCCTTTCTGCTGTTCGGGGTCATCACG
Source organism: Balneolales bacterium (assembly GCA_007135895.1). Taxonomy (GTDB): domain Bacteria; phylum Bacteroidota; class Rhodothermia; order Balneolales; family Natronogracilivirgulaceae; genus SLHZ01. The sequence goes on from SLHZ01000118.1 coordinate 3,630, forward strand.
TTTTTTTATCCTGTTGCGTTTTTCTTGCGCTGGTTGCAGGGGCTGAAACCCGTAGTCACAACCATCTCCTCAGGCGAGTGGGTGATCTCCGGACTGTATACGCTGGGTTTACTGGGGTCGGTTCTTGCTGTTTATCACAGCGGTGTCCATCAGGTGATTACGGGATTTGGCTATGGGGTTCCCCGCGTTTTTTACATAACCTTTGCACTTCCCTGGATTGCCTTGATCTACACACTGCTGCATCTGATTCAACTGATCATCGGGTACAGGTCGGGCAGTCTGGGCCGCTTCCGGACAACCGGCTCGGCGCTTATTGTTCTTTTTTCAATGGTCACTTTTCTGAGTCTTTTTTACTGGAATCTGGTGGGGTGGCGGTTCTGACCGCAAGCAGGCCGCTATTTGGAAGAATATCCGGATATCACTGGTGTTCGGAGACCCTTGCAGATCGAAGATCCTTGCGGTTCGGAGACCCTTGCAGATCGAAGACCCTTGCCGTTCAGAGTCTATTTAATGAACTTATTCTGATGAACTATCAAACCATATTTGATACACTTGCCTCTGAGATGGCGGATGTGGAAGACCGGGGCCATGTAGCCACCTACATTGAAGCTCTGAGCCATGTTCCGCCGGATCGTTTCGGTGCCTGTCTGATCGACCATCAGGAGGCGGAATATCACCTTGGGGACAGCAATGAGTCTTTTTCCATTCAGAGCATTGCCAAAGTCTTATCTCTGACTCTAGCCTATCGCACGGCCGGTGAGTCCCTTTGGAGGCGTGTGGGGGTAGAGCCATCGGGTAATCCGTTCAACTCACTGGTGCAACTTGAATACGATGGTGGTATACCCCGAAATCCTTTCATTAATGCCGGGGCTCTTGTAATCTGTGACTATCTGATTACCGAGATGCCGGGGGTTCTGGATGTCATTCTTGATTTGGCCCGCCGGCTCTCCGGCAACGAACAACTGGTCTATTCACAGGAGATCGCCGAATCAGAGAGAGTGAGTGGTTTTCGCAATGCGGCATTGGTGAATCTTATGAAGGCTTTTGGCAACATCCACAATGACGTGGAGGCGGTGCTTGATTTTTATTTCAAGTTGTGTTCCATCAAGATGACTTGTCGTGATCTGGCGCGAACTTTTTTGTACCTCATGAACAACGGTCTTCAACCCGGACTCAACGAGAGGATTGTCACGAAAAGTCAGTCCAAGCGGATCAATGCGGTGATGCAGACCTGTGGATTTTATGATGAGGCCGGTGAATTTACGTTCCGGGTTGGGCTTCCGGGCAAGAGCGGGGTGGGAGGTGGTATTCTGGCAGTGCATCCGCAGCATTACGGCATTGCCGTATGGAGTCCGCGTCTCAATGCCAAAGGGAATTCCTACAAGGGAATGCTTTTTCTGGAAGCGTTTACGACCCGGACGGGCCTGTCTGTTTTTTGATGAGTGAGGATGAACGGACAGCTTACTATGGATTCTTGTAACAATATGAAATTAAAAGGAATAAATGGATAATCTAAGAGAATACAAAACAACAACAATAATCGAACCTTTCCGAATCCGGTCGGTAGAACCGATTTCTTTCACCACGATGGAGCAAAGGAGGCAACTGCTCCATGATGCCGGATACAATCCGTTTCTTTTGAAGGCACGCGATGTGGTGATTGATCTTCTGACAGACAGCGGCACGGGTGCCATGTCATCCCGTCAGTGGGCGGGAATGATGGCGAGCGACGAGTCTTATGCCGGTTCGTCGTCTTTTGACAAGTTTGAAGCAGCCGTGCAGGATATTACCGGTTTTCGTCATGTTGTTCCCACCCACCAGGGCCGGGCTGCCGAGAATATCTTGTTTACAACCGTAGCAAGGCCGGGGCATGTGATACCGAACAACACCCATTTTGATACGACACGGGCGCATGTGGAGAACAATGGTGCCGAAGCCCGCGACCTGGTTATTCCGGAGGGGCGGCAACCGCAGGCCGTTCATCCGTTCAAGGGTAACATGGATATTGACGGACTGGTCCGGACGATAGAAGAGGCCGGGCCGGAGAGCATCCCCGTGATCATGCTGACC
>SLHZ01000187.1 GCA_007135895.1 Balneolales bacterium
CCTGGCCGACACCCTGCTTATCTACACCTGGGGAGTCGATCAGCTTGTCCTTGACGAAGAGGTGGTAAATATTGGTGTACTGCAGCACAGACACCAGTCAGGCACTCCCGCCATCAACGTCTCGGTTACCGGCACTCTGGTCAACGAAGGGGTTATACGCGACAACCCCGATGGCGGATCGCTCACCCTTAACATTTATCAAAATGTTGAAAACAGAGGGATATGGCAATCTGGATTTACGAATATTGCAGGAGAAGAGGACCAGTTTTTACTCTTTGATGACGATAATCCGCTGGAAGGAACTGTCACACTCCGTTCGGGTCTTCCGACCGGACCCTGGCAATGGATGAAAAACGATCATCCGCTGGCCGATGCCACACAAGCGAATCTCATTTTCAACCAGGGCCTGAACATTTCTGACCGTGGTTTTTATCACGCCATGGCCGGAGAGACCGAAAGCCGTACCATCGCCGTGCTTAATGTAGCGGAAATCACAGCGGCCTTCAGCGCTGACATCGTCGAAGGAGGAGCCCCTCTTGTCGTAGCTTTTTCCGATGAATCGACGGGTGATCCGATGTTCTGGACATGGGATTTCGGTGACGGCAACTTCTCCGAAGAACAGAATCCGGTCCACACCTACGAAGAACCCGGTGTCTACTCCGTGACACTGTTTGTTTCTGATGGATGGCAGGAAGACCACGTTACTCTTGACGACTACATCACTGTAACCGAACCGGAACTGTCCGTTCTGCGCGGAACGGTTACCAGCGCTCTGACAGGCCAGCCGGTGAAAGGGGCGCTTGTCTCGGTGGCCGGATTGACAGACATGACCGATGACAACGGTAATTACTTTTTTCACGATGTCCCGTTTGCCGGTGTCCAGATCAATTTCACCGCCGATGTCACAAGCGGGATCGTCCCGCTGGAAACCCAATTCACCAGTGATCTGCGGGAAGGCTTCCACACCATAACGGTATCAGCCGATGGATATGCCGATTTCGTCTTCAATGGCCTGGTCGTGGAAACCGGTGAAACGATCTATAACCTCTCCCTCACACCGGTGCTGGTTGACGCCGATCTTCGATTCGTGCTGAACTGGGGCGCTACCCCGCGCGACCTCGACTCGCACATGAAAACCCCCGATGGACACCATGTCTTCTTCAGCAGCAGGGGCAGTGCTACCTCAGCCCCTTACGTAACACTTGATGTGGATGTCACCAACGGTTACGGACCGGAAACCATCACGGTCTATCAACTCATGGAAGGGACCTATCACTATTACGTTTACAACTGGTCCGGAGAAGCCGCCATTACCGCTTCGCAAGCCGTGGTCCAGATCTACGACCGAGATGGCTTGCTCAACACCATTGAAGTACCGGTAAGTGGTGAAGGTCGATTCTGGCATGTTGCCACCATCAACGGTCAAACCGGGCGAATTGAACTCATCAACCGGATCGAAGCAACAGCACCCGGAACCCCTGATCCTCAGGGCAAAATTATGGCGACCAAACCAGACGGACCGTCCGTCGTATCTTCTGTTCTCAGTAATGACGAACCCGATGAGGAGTGGACTTATTTCTGGTCGTTTGGCGATGGCAGCACGTCCGAAGAAGCGGATCCCTTGCATACCTATACCGTGCCCGGCACATATACGGTCAGTGTAACCGCCACCAAAGGTGAAAGAGGGACCACCAGCACCCGTCGTGATTATATCCATGCTGTTCCCATGCCTCTGATGGCCGCTTTCAGCGCGGATGTTACCGAAGGGGAAGCACCCCTGGAGGTTGTCTTTACCGATGAGTCGGAAGGTGAAATTGTCGCCTGGGCATGGGATTTCGGTGACGGAAACTTCTCCGAAGAACCAAACCCGGTCCATACTTACCAGGATCCGGGAGTCTACTCTGTTACGCTGTATATCACGGATGGCTTGCAGCTTGACAGTCTTGCCCGAATCGACTATATCACGGTCAACGAACCGCCTGGCGGTACTGTCACCGGTCGTGTTACGAATGCCCTGAACGGGGAACCTGTGGCCGGGGCACTGGTCATGATAGCCGACCTTGAAACCCTTACAGATGATAATGGTTTCTACGAAATTAGCGGACTCAGAGAAGCCGGGCTTCAGGTCACCTTTACCGCGGATATCACCAGCGGGTTCGCCCCTCTCGAAACACAGTTTACCGGCAGCCTGAGAGAGGGTTATCATACCATTACCGTGACCATGGATGGTTTTCTGCCTTTTGTATTCACCGGCCTGGCAGTAGGTTCAGGGGAAACGGTCTCCTTCGACCTCTCCTTGTCCCCCGAACTGGATGCCGGCACCAGTTTCCGTTTCGTGCTGAACTGGGGCGCTATTCCGCGTGATCTTGACTCGCACATGAAAACACCGGACGGATTCCATGTCTATTACGCCAGCAGAGGCAATGCAACTTCCGCTCCCTTTGTAACGCTGGATGTGGACGTCACCAGCGGCTATGGTCCGGAAACGATCACGGTATACGAACTGCAACCCGGTATATATCAGTACTTCGTCTACAACTGGTCCAATGAGGCGCCCATCACCACCTCGGATGCCGTGGTGCAGATCTACGACGAAAACGGACTGCTTCACAGCCTGGAGGTGCCTCAAACCGGCGAAGGGCGCTACTGGAATGTCGCCCAGCTGGATGGCAATACGGGTCACATTACCCTGATCAACACGATCGTATCTGTTGAGCCCGGCACCGCCCATGGCAAGATCGCACAGCAGGATCAGCCCGGCCATCCCGCCTGGCCCCCGAAACCGGCGACGGTCGTACCGGGTACTCCACAGCACACCGGAACACAGTACACCGGAAGCGGCTCCCTGTTGGCGGGCCACAATGCCCTGAGCTCCTATCAGACAACCGAAGAGGCCGGGGACTGGGCCTGGTTCTGGGAATTCGGCGACGGCAGCACATCCGACGAACCCGATCCGCTTCATACTTATCAGACTCCGGGTATCTACAGCGTGACCGTCACGGTGAGTTCGGAAACCATGCAGGCGGCCAGTACCCGCCGCAACTACATCGAAGTGCTCAACCCCGTCACCGATATCGAAGCGGTTGATGACACGGTCTATGTACGTGCCGGCAATATCGTGCGGGTCAACCCGATGGATAATGATGTACTGCCGGAGGACATGGAAGTGATGTTGCAACTGGAAAGCTGGCTGGCCGATTACGGCATGCTCATGCCGACAGCCGATGGCCTCGGTTTCATCTACGCCAGTGCCTCCAATGTAACGGGCGTGGACATCATTCCCTACAGTGTAGTCCACCCGTTTGGATCGGTATCGGCCCATGTCTATATCCATGTCATCGAAGGCACCGATGAAAACCAGGCTCCCATCGTGGTCCTGCCTGTGGAAGTCTCCATCCTGGAAGACCATTCCATGGCGATACCGTTGGATAAACTCGTCTTCGACGATCGTGATCCGCTGGGTGACCTGACCCTCTCGGCAGCATCCGACAATCCGGCCGTTCACACACGGATCGATATGCAGGAACTCACCCTGGTTATTCATGCCGACGAAGACTGGTGGGGAGCGGCTACGGTCACCCTCACTGCAACCGATACCGATGGGGCCAGTTCCAGCGATTACATGGCTGTCACCTTCATACCGGTCAACGACCCGCCTGTAGCCCTGTTCCGCATTCTCGATATGGTAACCGTCGATCAGGGTATACAGGTCACCTTCGAAGACCAGTCCCATGATGACCGGGATCCCGAGGGAGCGGTCATCGCCTGGTTTTGGGAGTTTGGTGACGGTGCCACATCCCATGAACAGCATCCTCAGCATGTCTACACCGAAAACGGCGAATTCCTGGTACAATTGACCGTAACCGACAATGCCTCGGCTACGGCCACAACCAATACCCTCGTCGTTATTTCGATCACTTCGGCCGAGTATCTGGGAATCACCGAGTTCCGCCTCCATGGCAACTACCCCAACCCGTTCAATCCGGGGACAAAGATCCTTTTTGATCTGCCCGAAACCGGGCCGGTTCAGATTGAAGTGTTCAATGCTATGGGACAAAAGGTATCTGTGCTGAAGCAGGAAACCATGCCGGCCGGACGCCATTCGGTTGAGGTGGATGCTACCCGATGGGCCAGCGGCATCTATCTCTACACGATCCGGTACGCCGACCATGCGTACACTCGTAAAATGACTCTTGTCAAATAGGATCTACCCTAACCCGGGGCCACAGAAACACACTTTCTGTGGCCCCTTAATTTTTTGCCACGCATATACCGCCTGCAGAAGGATCAAAAAAATAGCCCGGATGAACCCCATGACGAAGGACTGGCAAACTGAAAAGCATCAGAAGGATCCCATGACTTTCCCGAATCGCACGTACAAGATATGTCCCCAATGCGGTAATTTCTGCCGAAGTGAAGAGCATGATCAGTATTGCTCCCTTTGTGGCTCGAAAATGATCGATCACTGTCCGAATTGCAACAGACCAATCCGTCTACCCCATTCAAAATATTGTCCCGCATGCGGCTCCTCGCTGCGAATCGATCATCCGGGTAAAAAGCAATCGACCGTTACACTCTTTTGATTACCGAGTTCTAGTTCTTTATGAATACCCTTGAATAGTACGACGGTCAGGATTTAAAAGGGAAGCTCATGACATAACGTGTCCCGGAAGAACTCTCCCGGGAAATATTCCCGTTGATCTCGCCAATCAGCGCATCCACAAGATCCAGACCAAAGGAATCGGCCCTTTTCTCCATGGCATCCGGCTGAAATCCGATGCCGTCATCGGAAACCTCCAGGGTGGCTTTCGTCTCATTATGGGTCATAACCAGGTGAATCTTGCCTTTCCTGTTGCCGGGGAATGCATGCTTTAAAGAATTTGTCAGCAGCTCGGTCACAATTAGCCCTACCGGTATGGCCGTCTTGACCGGAACGGTGATTTCCCGGTATTGCTTCTCTAATGTGACATGACCGGGAAGCGTCGGAAGCGATTCCGTGATTTTGGTCAGATAATGGTCCAGTCGGACTTCATTCACCGAATCGGTTGCATACAGCAGCTGATACATCTCCGCAATGGCCTGAACTCTGGCATGCAGTTCATTCAGCAGCAGCTTCGTCTGGCGGGAAACTTTTTTTTCCGTCATCAGGTATATCATGCTCTGGATCATGGCAAAACTGTTCTTGGCCCGGTGCTGCAACTCTCTCAACAGCATTCCCTTCTGCAAATGCGCTCTTTGAAGATCATCGTCTGCTTTTTTACTCATCAGGCCCAGCAGCAACGCCAGCAGAAGCCCTATCGCCACGCTGCCGATAATCACGCCGGTATATCTGCCCACAAGTTTTTGGCTCTCAAGGGAGGCCAGCCGGGTGTCATTGAGCACCATTTGCGATAACTGCCGCGTAACATCCTGTACCAGGTAACCTTCGCGTTTGCGTGCCACATCCAGACTCTCTTTTTCCAGCCAAACCTGTATGAACTCTTTTTTTATGAAGAAATAGCTGTTGGCCGCATCGCGGGAATCGGATAGCAGGATAATGTTGTGATGCTGCCGGGTAACATCCTGGAGTTCTTGCAGTATAATGTTTACCACTTCCAAACGCTCCAGAATTACTCCAAACTCCTCCGGCTTGCGTTCGGCTACGGCCCGCCAGGTCTGTGTCATCAGTTCCGTCACCTCATCCAGCAC
>SLHZ01000264.1 GCA_007135895.1 Balneolales bacterium
ACTTCGGGAGACAAGCCGGGATTGCCCACCATTTCGTAAGGGTCCTGTCCAACGGGGAAAAAGTTGATAAACCGTTCTATCAGACTACCGCTCCGCCGAGTACGACCGATCCAGAAACCGGTTTCCATGTTTTCCCCCCAAATATCAAACGATCTGAGAGCACCTCCGCTGAGACTCGGGTTCACGTGGTTAACAAGGGTTTGAGGATGTATCAAAGCGAATATCTGATCCGGATCCCGGATCTCCGCCCGGTTCCACTCCAGACGTCCTGACAGGACATAATTCCATCGGCCGGTGTGTCTTTGATATTCACCGAAAAAGCCCGTTTTGATGATTTGTGCCTTTTGCCAGACATTATCCCGGAAAGCGCTGCCGGCCAGTGGTCCCGATATAAATTCCCGGTCTCGTGTTCCCTTTGCTCCTTCCACCCTGAGATCCGAACCGGTGTAGAGTACCCCCTTGCCGGGCTTCCAGGTCCCTTCCGTTCTTCCGCCGTAATTATAGGTTTGAGCGGATGTCTCGGCATTGGCCATCCGCGTTTCCAAAGGTTTGAGATGATTGTTCATCAGATGATCGACCCATGAACCGAACAGGGTGGTGTTCCATGACAGAAGTTTTTCACCGGAGATCCGAAAATCGTGCCGGGCATTCAGCATCCATGTGTCATCTCTTCGCAAGTCCATGGGCAAGGCCGGGAAATCGGCGTCAAGAGCCCGGTTATAGGTGCCGGAAATGCTGATTTTCTGGTTTGGGGTCGGTTTCAGTCCCACTCTGGCACCAAAGCTTCCCCGTGCGAAATCCGCTTGTACGATATCGCCGCTGCCTGTTGTGTAGTTATCGCCTTGCGACCAGGCTCCAAAGAGACTTATATCATAAAAGGTGCCGCTGTATCCTGCTTGAGTCTCGCTCCGGAGAATATTGCCGTTGCTTTCGTAGCCGGTAGATATTCTTCCGTAAATCGAAGTCTCCTCAGAAAAACGAAGCGGGGCCGGAATAAAATTGATCGTGGCGCCAAAGCCACTGCCATAACGCAGCGCATAAGGGCCCTTGAGGATTTCAATCCTTTCCAGCATGTTGGGCGCCATTTGGCTGGTGGGCGGATCCATCCGGTTCGGACATGCCGCCGTAGCACTTTGGGCTCCGTCCAGTACAATATTCAGCTGGTCGTATTTGAATCCCCGGAACACCGGATCAAAACCGTAGTTGCCGCTTTTTCGAATGCTGCTAAAAGCGGAGAAGTGATTGAGCAGCGTAGAGGCATCATGTGCCATTCTCTCCTGGTGGTCGATATGCTTTTTTTCCTCCGGTCTGGTCTTCGGCCGCAGGGCAACGATGGTCACCGGATACAGGTCGAAAGTAATGCTGCTGCGATGGTAAATCCCCTGTTCAACAAGTCGTTGTACTTTTTCATCCTTCCAGGTCCAGGAACCATAAGAGACATGCGATACTCTCATGATTTCACCTTCTCTATAATAGAAAGAGATGGTTCCGGCGGGATCCGAGACACCCCGCTGGTTTCCATACTCGAAAAAGGCGCCGGAGATCGGCATCAGATCGTCCTTATCACGCAAACGGATCTGTTGAGCCGTGGGAAGTGTTTCGGCCGTTGCCGACAGGGAGGCTAAAACGGAAGAGTTGAACCCCTTCGATTCGCCGGTTGAAGAAGCCTGTGCCAATACTGCCAGATCGGCCGGGCCCAGACAGAAAAATGCCAGCAGGAAATATAAGAGCAGATGCGACAGACGATTGGAGAGGCTTTTTTTGAAGTGGTGTGTGAAGTGGTGGGCCGAAAGTTGATACGAAACAGGGTGCCGAAACTGTTGCATGATGAAGTGTGGCAATTGATACGAAATACGTTGTCGAAACTGATATATGATGAAGTGTGGCAATTGATACGAAATACTTTGTCGAAACTGATATATGAAGATGTGTGGCAAATGATCCGTAATACGTTGCCGAAACTGATGCGTAAAGATGGTATTGAAAACCATGATAATAATCGGAATGAGAATGTCGGGAACGAAACTATGGGCTAATTCATCTAATATATTGAAATTTGATGAGTGACTTCTTTCTTTGCTTCAAGTAAACCGGATGGCATCCTGAATAGGAAGCGAGCGGTAACGATTGCGAGAACTCTGAGATTATGATATGGCCGAATAGCAGGAATGAATATGGCTTGCTTAACGCACCCGCACCACCTTGAGATCTTCGTCAAGATCCACCACCGTCATGCCGATTCCGGGTGAAAGTTCCTGGTCGGGTGTCACATAGCGCAGGTCACGGATGAATACGCGCCAGCCATCGTCCAACCGGCGCACCTCATAGACGGGGAATCGCATCCAGCCGCGAAATCCCTGTACACCCGGTGCTTCAAGGGCTGCTTCCGCAATGGGATCCGGAGGTTGCACGGGCACAGGCGGACCAGTCAGCTCAAAACTACCAGGCCGCAGCCAGTTGATGGTGAACAGATAATAATAGTCAGGCGATGCGGCTACGCCGGAACGCATGAACGTCCGCGCCGGCAGGGGGTTGGGCATTACCTGTTCGACCATAATCCCTTGTGCCGCCAGGTGAGTGCGGGCGTGAGAGGCGGTTATCCTGGCACCGGCAAACATGAAGGCCATATAGATCAGGGTGGCAGAAAGCAGCGTGAGTGCGGCCGGGTGGGTAATCCGGTAATGACGGCCGGTCCAGCGAAGCAGTATGATGACTCCGATTCCTGCCAGCCAGACGATTTTTGCGGATTTTGGCACCATATCGGTGACTGTGACCAATGCCGTGAGCGCTGTTCCGAGAACAATCCATCCGGTGATTCCCGGCCAGGATTTCGATCGCGCCAGTACGACGCCCGCACCAGCCAGGAGCCACATCCAGGGATCAATGATGAACAGCGTGTCGCCATAGAACCAGGTATCGCTGAACGGCATGAGCAGTCGGATGCCGTAGGTGTTGACCCAGTCCAGCAGTGGGTGGCTCCAGACGCCGAGAAAAGCAATGCCCAAGAGTACGCCCGGCCTCAGTGGCGGCCTGTATGCTGCCCCGGAACTTCCGGGTTTCAGACTGTCGTCGGGTCGGGATGCTGTTCCAGTGGTGCCGGATGTCAGTTTGTCGGCGGATCGGTATACTGTCCCGGAGGTGCCGGATGTCAGTTTGTCGGCGGATCGGGATGTTGTTCCGGACGTGTCGGATGCCAGACTTTCAACGGGTTTTGATGCCGGCAATCTCTGTTTCCTGTATCGAAGTAAACGGTTTCTATGTTTGAACCAACTATTCCTGAGTGGGAATCCCCGGACTCTCCAGTGTTGCATTAGTCGGTCGATGGCGAGCATCGAACCGGTGAGCAGAAATGGCCAGACCATCATCGCAAGGATCCCGTGCGTCCATCCCCGGCGCACCTGCAGGGCATAATCCTGACTGACAAACAGAGCCAGGGCGTCTACATCGGGGATATTGGCCCCGATGATCAGCGTGGCGGTTGCCAGAGCGGTTTTGCGCTTCAGGCCCGCCTCGGCCATGGTAGCCCCAAAAAGTGTATGAGCAAGAGGATCCATTAATTTGGTAAAGGTTGTTAGCTGTTTTTTGTAACAAATTTTTATGAGAGTCGGTACGGGTGAAACCGTGCTCAGAGTGCACTTCAAGAGCAACAATGAATGTCAAGAGTATCAGTGTAAGTCAATGAGCATCATAACATATCAGAAAGTCAGAGCACTTCAAAGCGTATCAAAGAGCATCAGCGCATGATTGTTTCGTCCACTTCCGACCGTTTCTTGCACACCCAACAACGGTCATACACTTTTCGTTTTATCGAAACCGCATCATGTGAAACCGTTTCGCCTGAAACCAGAAAACGCAAGCGCAAGGTTGCATCGCATTGCCTTGAGTGGCATTACCCAATCACAGTCTACATCTCGATCTGGCAGAAGGAACTTTTCCGGTTATTGCTTGTTTGTGTTATAGAAAGAGGCTTGAACGACTCCATATTGCGGTCTGGGAGCCTGAATTTATGTGACTTGTGATCCGGTTAAACAGAAGCGAATTAATTGGAAAGCAGATTGATACGAAATATGAAAAATTATCTTGTGATCGGCGCATCATCAGGTATAGGGAAGGAGCTGGTCGCCCTGTTATTGCGTGATGGTCACCGGGTTTATGGAACATACCGCAACACGCAAGTCCTGTCAAATGAAGAGGGTGTCAGCTATCATTTTCTTGATGTCATTCAGGAACCACTTAATACGGATTTTCTGCCTGAATCGCTTGACGGACTCGTCTATTGTCCGGGAGCCATCAACCTGCGACCATTTGCCAGATTGAAGACCGAAAATTTCATAGGTGACTTTCAAGTCCAGGTTCTAGGTGCGGTGAAGCTCATACAGGCTGCCCTTCCTTTTCTCAGAAAATCCGGTTCGGCTTCCATTGTCTTATTTTCGACCGTCGCCGTAAAAACCGGCTTCAACTTCCACAGCCTGGTTTCAACCTCGAAAGGCGCGGTTGAAGGCCTTTCACGGGCACTTGCCGCCGAGTTTTCCCCGGGTATTCGGGTCAATTGCATTGCCCCCTCGATTACCGACACACCTCTCGCTTCGGGATTGCTGAACACCGATGCCAAGCGGAAGGCCAATGCCGAACGGCATCCTCTAAAGAGAATCGGCTCCGCCAACGACATCGCCGAAATGGCCGCTTTTTTATTGTCAGAAAAATCGCAGTGGATAACCGGTCAGGTCGTAGGTGTTGATGGTGGAATCTCTTCGATCAAAACCATATAAAACAATCGCATATACCCAATCCTTACAAACGGAGAAAGTGTTCAAACGAAAAGAAAGAAAGAAAAGTGAAAAACATCAAAAAGGACGAGAGATTAGTGAGTGAAACGATGAAGAATACAACAGTTACAGACCAATCGAACAAGGATCTGGCAAATATGGATGCAGCGAAAACAAGAAATGTCGTTAACCGAACGGATGCCGCTGAAACACAAAACGGAATGGCTCGCAAGGAGTTTCTACGGACAGCCGGCTCTGTCGCACTGTTTGCGTTCCTGGGTATTTCGCTCAAAAGCTGTAATGTGACCAGCTCGAATGACGACGAGCCACCTGAAAATGATGATGAGGCGATTACGATCGAAGGAAATATTGTGCGGCTAAATCTTGATGCTGTATCTCTGGCCGGACTGCGCCAGGCGGGTGGATGGATGGTGATTGCCCGGGCTTCTCTTATCGTTGTGAACATCGATGGTGATCTCATTCGCGCTTTTACGGATGTTTGTCCCCATGCCGGATGCCGGGATAGCTGGAGATACGAAAGCAGCCGTTTTGTTTGCACGTGCCATAATTCCGTTTTTGAAAATGATGGGTCACTGGTGAGCGGACCCGCTCAGAGCAATCTTCCCGAGTTCGAGGTTCAAAGAGAAGGCAACCTGCTCACCATTATAAAATAAATCCGTGACGATACCGGATCCATCTTCTAAAGATATAATATGAAACTCACAGAGGTCCAATACATACTTGTCACGGGTTTGCTGATTTTCACCGGTATGGCCTATGGACAAACAGATGTCGCAAGGCAGGAGTTGGTCGCAAATGAGCATATTCATAATGTCCGTCTGAACAATGACTACACCGGTTATAACGAACCCGGGAGTGTCGAGCCTGCTAATGCCGA
>SLHZ01000339.1 GCA_007135895.1 Balneolales bacterium
ACCTGTGGTGCGCCGATTGATGATATGAACCGTATCCGCAAAAGCATATCACAGATAAAAGGGGGCGGACTCCGCAGGATCATCGGTCGGGCAAGTGTCGAAGTGCTGGCCATATCAGATGTGCCGGATGACGACCCGGCGGTTATTGGAAGCGGGCCTCTCATCCCGGATCCGGTTACCGCCTCTCAAGCGCTTGAACTGCTTCGCAAGTACAAACTGGACAAGAAAACCCCCCGCCCGGTTGTCCGGTATCTGGAAGCAAAATCCCGGAAAGAAAACCCCGGCAAGGCTGCAGAAGGAAACAGCGGTGAATCTGCAGTGGAGAATTCCGGCAAACCCGGGGAAAAGATCACCGCCACCGAAAGAACGGATAATACCCCGGAGCTCGCAACCTGTTTCACGGTTATCGCCAGTGCAAAAAAATTGGCTCATGCGATTGCACAGGGCGCACTCTCCCTGGGATACCACAGTCATACCCATGAAGGTTTTTTAACCGGTGAAGCACGTGAGGTTGCCCATACCCTGGCTTCTCATGCTGATGATGTGCTCAGGCACAATAAACCGGTAGCCAAACCGGCTGCCCTCATATACTACGGAGAGACAACCGTGACCGTCAAAGGTACCGGAAAGGGCGGAAGAAACCAGGAGCTGGCCCTCGCTGCCGCACTGGCACTGCAAGGCCGGCATCACATCACCCTGTTGAGTGCCGGTACCGACGGAAGAGACGGCGAAACCAATGCTGCCGGTGCCATCGTTAACGGCTCAACCTGCGCGGACGCTAAAAAAGGCGGCCTGAATCCCGAGACGTTTCTAAATAACAACGACTCGTGGAATTTCTTCCGCCAGACAGGCGGCCATCTCATAACCGGTCCGACCGGCAACAATCTCATGGATATTCAAATCGCACTGATAGACCGATGATCTGGAATGCGCCCGGTTTCTTGTGGTTGTTGTTGTTGCTGCCACTCCTGTATGTCCTGAGTCGGGTTCTGGCCAGTCATCAGCGAAAAAAAAGAGCCCTGTACTTTTCCGATTCCCTTTTTGAAAGACTGCAGCCGCATCGGTGGGAAAGCGGTCTAATATGGCGCAACAGGTTTTTTTATGCCGGTCTTTTTTTTCTGATTATCGCCATGGCCGGACCAAAAATCGGGACGGAAGTAAGAGAAGTGCAGCGGGAACGGCTGGATCTGATTGTTGCCCTGGATTTGTCATTGAGCATGAAGGCTGAGGATGTGAGACCCAGCCGCCTGGAAAAAGCGCGTTTCGAAATCAACCGGCTGCTTGATCACCTTGATGGTGACCGGATCGGCCTGATCGTCTTCACCGGAGAGGCCATGCTCCACTGCCCGCTCACAACCGACTATTCGGCATTCCGGATGTTTCTTGATATCGCCGATACCGATATCATGCCCTCCACCACCACCGATTTCAAACCCATGATGCGTGAGGCTGCAAACGCATTTCGCTCGGCATACCGCAGCCATGGAGATAATGAACGGGCAAGCGGACGCAGTCCGGGTTTGGCCAGAACCGGCCGGCAACCCGACCAGGCCGCAGAAATCCTTCTGCTCTTTTCCGATGGAGAAGACCACTTTGATCGCTTCAGTGAACCCTATCAGGAACTGTTGGATATGGGCGTCTATATTTTTTCGGTCGGTATTGGAACCGTCGACGGAGGCACCATTCCCCGGTTCGATACGGAAACCGGTGCCTTCAGGGATTTTCACCGGGACCGGCAGGGCAGAGTCGTCACAACACGGCTGGTGCCCGAAACACTGCGGGAAATCGCCGAAGGATCGGGGGGGCAGTATTACCAGATCAGCCGAACCGCGCACAACATCGAGGGTTTTATACGGCAGCTTAACCACTTGGAACGCAGTGTCTTCGCAACCGAGGAAATCACAAGCTACCAGAACCGCTTCTATTATCCCGCCATCGTGAGTCTTCTTTCCTTTATTGCAATGCTTCTTATGCCTGGCTACCGGCCGGCAGTCAAATAATTATTTATGATCCGCTACTTTTTGCTTGACCTTGACGGCTGTCTCACACGGCCATTTCAAACTCCCGACTGGCAGGCTGTTACGGCAATCCGTGACTTGCAGATCCGGAGTGAAGATGATAAAACAATCCCGGCGTTGAGTTTGTGTACCGGACGGCCGCTGCCCTATGCCGAAGCCGTGGCGCAATGGATGGGGATCCGTGACCTCGTCATCTTTGAAAGCGGAGGGGGCTTCTTCCATCCTGTTACCAACAAACTGATCTGGTCGCCCCATTTTACTCCCGAAATCGCCCGCAAGTCAAAGGAACTGAGAGCCTGGTTCACCAATGAACTGCTGCCGCGCTATCCCGATATGCTGATTGAATTTACCAAACATACCGATGTGGGCATGGTCCATACCGATCCGGTGGAAATCGAGGATGTCTATGAAATAGCCTGTTTCAAAGTTGAACAGCAATATCCCGAATTTGAGGTGCACCGGACCGACGTCTCGGTCAATATCATTTTGCGGGAATGCAACAAGGCCTCAGGCCTTCGCTTTTTTGCCGACTATTATGGCATTACATCCGATGAACTGGCCTACATCGGCGACTCGACCGGTGATCTAATGGCCCTGAAATGGGCCGGTACCGGTTTCGCTCCGGCCAATGCCGTGCCGGAAGTGAAAAAACAGGCGCATGTGACACGCGAAGAGGCCACACTCGGAGTCCTGGAGGCTTACCGCATGCTTATTGACATTAATAAGATCAAGGTGTAATCGGTCGTCCTTCAAGGTATTCTTCCATTAACTGGAAATAGCGTTCGATCAAATGACGGTATTCACTGCGGAATGGGGTGTAATGACTTTGTTCCACACCATCGCGTATCCTCTGGCGCAACTCCTCCATGGTGAGCTCAGACGCTCTGCGCGGATCATAATCTTCGGCTGTCTCACCCAACCGTCGCTCCTCGTCTTCGTCACGCTTGTGAATCGACTCCTCCGCCTCCAGCATGCGTGACAGGATATTCTGCTGACGGTGCACCATCAACTCATCGGTGGAACCGCCCCGTAAGTCATTGATCGCTTCTTCCATCTGCTGGATCATCTGCTCCATCTCACTGAGCAGGCGATCCCCGCTTTGGCCTCCCCGGCGCTGCAGCTCCCTCATTTGTTCCCGGATCTGATTCTGCTGCCTGGCCATCTGATCCAGCCTTTCCATGTGATCCCGGGTTAAACGCTCCCCCTGAAGGTCATTGATGAAATCCTGAATCTGCTGATTGAGCTGCTGCTGATCCTGCGAAAGACCCTGCATCTGTTCCATCATCTGCTGCAGACTCATCTGGCCGCCTCCATCTCCATTTTCCATCTGTGAGAGCTGATCCAGCAAATCAGCGATCATGGTGCCAATCTCGTTCAGCCCCCCCAGTGATATGCGCTCTTCGGCCGTCGCTTCAGAACGCTGCCGGTCTATCAGGTATCGGACGGCACGGTCCATGTGGCGCTGTATGTCCCTCTTACGATCATTGATACGATTGGAAAACTGCGGGATCTCTGATGATACACGGTAAAGTGAGTCAGCCAGCATCGAAAACTGCTGGTTGATGTTCCGCTGCCGCCGGGCCTGCTCAATAAAGCCGGGACTGCCGGCCGGCAGGTCGGCCGTCCGCAGAGCGACATCTTTCTGCTCTTGCGAAAGCAGCAGCATCGTTTCGAGGATCTGACGCAGGGCATTCATGTTGACCGATATCGTCTGCTGCATCATCTGCATGCGCATATCCGATAGCTCCTCGGCCATACGTCCCATCTCCTGACTCATATCCTGCTGCTCCTGCTGGAGTTTCGGAGTGTCGGACGATTCATCCATCATCTGGAGAATATTCTCCTGCAACCGCTCATCCAGATCCTCAAATCGCTGCATCATGTCGTCACGGAGTTGATGCACCTGGTCCTGACGCCGTTCCGGACTCCTGTCGGGTAACCGATCCATTTTCTCTGACAAGTCCTTGAGCTGTTCACGTATCTGCTCTTGCTGCCGCACCTCCTCTTCACCAAACTCCTGCATCAGCGACAACGCTTCTTCACGATCCCTCATGTCTTCCAGCAAACGGGACATCTTGTCAAGATCGGCATTGTGACGCAAATACTTGAAAAGCTCAAGTGTTCGCTCCAGCCGTTCCCGGTAACGCTCCTCGCTGAACTCGATATCCTCGAGCAACCGGCGCAGCTCGCTTTGATCCAGTTCGCCGAGATTCTTTTGCATCTCTTCGAGCAGACGCATGATCTCCGGGTCATCGATCTCACGAATCAACTCCTGCAGCTCCTGGTAGCGGGCAAGTGTCTCCTCCGACATCACCCCCTGCTGTGACAAGTCATCGGTAAGTTCCTCAAACTCACGCTGCAGTTCTTTCAGCTGCTCCTCAATACGTTGTCGCTGTTCACTGATCTCATCAATAAGCTCAGACTGCTCCCAATCTTCATCGGGCCGTGTCTGAATGCTCTCCCGGAGACGCTTCATTTCCTCTTGCATCTGCCGGTATTGATCCTCCAGCTCGGTAAACCGCTGACCGATTTCCTCCTCTTTCTCTTCCTGCTCATAAAGCCGGGCCGCCAGAGAGGGGATTTCAAGAATATGCGTGGACGACCGTGAAGTATGGTATCCGGATATTTCGTTGTTGTCGGTAATGGTGATCCAGTAGCTGAGCCTGTCCATCGGCCCCAGACCCAAATCGCTGATGTCCCAGTCAAACTCATCCAGACCACTCAGCCGGGGCGGTACCCGCAGTGATACCGAACCGCGTTGGGGAGCGGCGACAAATGCCTTCTGCAACTCATAATGAAGTGTGATGTCCGTTATTCCATAGTCGTCTTCAAAATCGTAAAGCAAAGGAAGGATGTCTCCGTAATGGCCGCTTAAAAAAGGCTCCGGACTTAAAATATCGATCCGCGGAGGAAGATCTTCCTTCGCAACGATACGAAACCGGAACGGATTACTGTTCGACAAACCGTGGTGATCCCGCATCTCAAAATGGTATCGCTCGTCGTTTTTTACCTGTAAGCGGACCGATACCAGCGAATCGGCCGTCAAGAATAGCGTATCACCCTGCTCTTCGACAATGAGCCGGATCATGCTCAGCGGTTTGTTCACCGCTGATTGGATCTCAAGTTCGGAGCCCAGAGGAACCTCCATGCGATTAAACGGATAGGTCTGTCTGAGAGAGGAAAGCCCCGTATAGGATGGCGGATGCGCAGTGACCGTCAGTTCCCGCAACCGGGGTAGCAACTCCACCCGCACATGGTAAGGGGGAGTCCGGTAACCATCCATTTCAACAAAAAAAACGGCATCTTCATATAATTCCGTCTCCCGTGATAAGAAGACGGCATCCGCCGGTGAATCACCTGCGTCCGGATGACCGGAAAAAAGCCTTTCGGACACACGCTGTCCATCAAGACGAGTCATGCCCTGGATGCGTGGCTGTCGCTCAAGCTCCGACTGCAGGCCAAGCCGCACCTGATCCGGTATGGAGCCGCGGAAGTAGACGCCCACCTGAAAAACAGAACCCTGCTCGATAATCGTATCACCGGGGACAATGTGAAAAACAAAAGGCACAGGTCGCTCATAGGAGGCCCAGAATGTGGCGTTACGATAAAGTGAATCAGGATATATCAGGGCAACAGCACCAAGC
>SLHZ01000026.1 GCA_007135895.1 Balneolales bacterium
CCGGTAGTAGATCAAATCAAGTGATAGCGCAAATTCCAGGGATACAGCCGTTTCCACCAGAAGGCCGCCCTGTATTCCATGAGCCCGGGTTACCATTCCCAGCTCAAACAACCCGGATTCGACAGTAGGCACCATGAGCAAACAGACTCCCCTTTTTCAGGGCATCTTACTCCTTGGTTTGCCCGGTTTTCGTTTCCGAATCAGGATTTTCGGAGGCGGATTTGTCTTCCGGTGCAGAATCTTTACTATCCACATCCTCACTGGGTTCTACAGGACTCTTTTCTGTAGCATCATTTTCTGCTGCCTGCTTCTTCTGAGCCGTATCGTTCCCATCGTTTTCTCCTTCGGCTTTTTGAGCTTCCAGTTTTTCGGCCTCTATGGCCTTCTGCTCTTCCGCCTTTCTGGCAGCTTCGGCCTGAGCGGCTGCTTTTTCAGCCTCCGCTTTTATTCGGGCTTCCTGTTCTTTCTGGAACACCGCTTCTTCGGCTTTCAGCTGATCCTTCATCCGCTGGGCTTTGGTAGTGGGCACTTTATCTTTCTTTCGGTGCCCCTGCTTCCACTCTTCAATCGTCTGTCCAATCTCTTCTTGAGATTTACCCCAGCGTTCAAGGTGCAAGCGATAAAAGATGCCTTCTTTTTTTAAGATCGAGTGTACGGTATTTGATGGCTGGGCACCTTTTTTCAGCCAGTAAATCACCCGGTCCGTTTCCAGACGAATCAGCGCCGGATCCATTGTGGGGCTGAAGCGGCCGAGATCTTCGATAATCCTGCCATCACGCTTTGAGCGGACATCCGCCGCTACGATGTGGTAGTAGGGAAGCTTTTTCCTTCCATGTCTTTGTAGTCGTATTCTTACCAATGTTCTAACTCCTGAACGGGTTTATGTATTACATGATTTTTTAATGTATCCTTCCGGGGCCGGTTAAATGTTTCAAGCCCTCCATGCCCCGGCCTTTTCTATTCATTTTCTTCATGGTCTTCATCATTTTCTTCATCTGGGAGAACTGTTTCAGAAGACCATTTACCTCTTTGACACTCATTCCCGAACCCAGGGCAATTCGTTTTCGACGGCTTCCATTGATAATCTGTGGATTTCGCCGCTCTTCGAGTGTCATGGAATTGATCATCGCCTCAACAGGCTTGAGCGTATCATCATCAATCTCTACATCTTTCAGCTGCTTGCTCATACCAGGTATCATGCCAATGAGATCCCGCATGGAACCCATTTTTTTAATCTGCTGCAACTGCCCGTAGAAATCTTCAAAATTGAACGCATTGGACATGATTTTTGACTGCAGTTTTCTGGCCTGGACTTCATCATACTGTTCCTGGGCCTTTTCAACCAGCGTGACCACATCACCCATACCCAAAATCCTCTGGGCCATCCGATCCGGATAAAAAGGTGAAAGCGTGTCCATTTTTTCACCTGTGCTGACAAACTTGATGGGTTTGTTGACTACAGATCTGATTGATATGGCAGCCCCCCCCCTGGTATCTCCATCCAGCTTGGTGAGAACCACTCCGTCAAAATCAACAATATCGTTGAAATCTCGTGCGGTGTTGACAGCATCCTGGCCCGTCATTGCGTCGACCACAAAAAGAATTTCGGATGGCTTGACAAGGCTCTTGATACGTGCAACCTCGTCCATCATCTGTTCATCCACATGCATTCGACCCGCCGTGTCAATAATAACCACATCCCGAGCGCTTTTACGGGCTTCCAAAACGGCTTCCCGGGCCACTGCCGTGGCATCCCTGGTATCTCTTGTATAAACCGGCACATCAATCTCACCGGCCAGTGTGGTCAGCTGCTCTATGGCTGCGGGCCGGTATACATCAGCAGCAGCAAGCATGGGGTTCTTACCCTGGCTCTTGAGCCACTTTGCCAGTTTTGCTGAAAAAGTTGTTTTTCCTGAACCCTGTAGTCCGGCAATCAATATCACAGAGGGTGGAACCGGGCTGAAGCCAATATCTTCTTTCTCGCTCCCCAGTACATCAACCAGCTCATCATAGACAATTTTTGTAAACTGCTGTCCAGGCGTTACACTGGCAATAACACCTCTGCCAAGGGCTTTCTCCTTCACCGACGATGTAATGGATCGTGCTACCTGATAGTTGACATCCGCATCCAAAAGAGCACGGCGTATTTCTCTCACCGTCTGTGCCACATTGATGTCGCTCAGACGTGCCTGCCCTGCTACTGACTTGAACGCAGACTCAAGTCTGCTTGATAAATCTTCAAACATCCGTCGTAAAGAATTAATGCAATCGGCGTAAGTGCCTAACTGAAATGCAAAGTCAGGAAAAATAGGCAGAATCAAGACCCAAATCAATAAGCTTTTTGCCCAAACAGCAAATTACGCCGATTCCGAATTGAGCTGTTTGTTACCTCTGTCCTTTTTACCTACTTTTATGTCATTGTTAATGACCTGATCTATCCATATGCCCCAACACCATGAATACAACAAAAAGTCATCAATTACTTGAAGGAAAAAACGGATTGATTTTCGGAGCCCTGGATGAGCGAAGCCTGGCATGGCGTGTGGCCCTGGCTTGCCAAAGAGAGGGGGCCCGGTTCACGCTATCCAACGCGCCACTGGCCATGAGACTGGGTACACTCCAGAAACTGGGTGAACTTACAGATTCGGAGGTTTTTCCTTGCGATGTCTCAGATTACAAACAAGTTGTTGAACTTATAAAAAAAACCATTGATTCTACTGGAAAACTCGATTTTATATTACATGCCGTTGGCATGTCTCCCAACATCAGAAAAAGAATTGAATACAGCCAGCTCAACTATGGCCTCATGAGGCAAACACTTGATATTTCAGCAATATCACTGCACAAGATACTACAGGCCTGCGTTCAGAATAAAGCGCTCAATGATGGTGCCAGTATCATTGCGCTCACTTACATCGGTGCTCAGAGAGTGTTTTCGAAATATTCCGACATGAATGACGCCAAGGCCCTCCTTGAAAGCATTGCGAGAAATTTTGGCAGCAGGTTAGGACAAAAAGGAATTCGTGTCAACACCATCTCCCAGGGGCCTACCAAAACTTCAGCGGGTTCAGGAATTCGTGGCTTTGATGCAATGTATGAGTTCGCAGATAAACTTTCTCCCCTGGGCAACCCTTCAGCCGATGATTGTGCCGATTATTGTGTTACGCTGTTTTCTGACCTCACAAGAAAGGTAACCATGCAAAACCTTTTTCACGATGGCGGCTTCTCCACAAACGGCATTAGTGAAGAGTTGATATTTGATCTGATTGCATTAAATGAGCAAAAAAACACCTCAGAATAATAATGGCCTGTCACTGGCCAGTTTTTTTTGCCCTGAATTCTCACCGACGGCATACCTTCATAACAAGTAATGGCACTCAGGACACTGGGAATTGATCCGGGTTCCCGAACAACTGGTTTTGCAGTACTGGAGTTGCATGATCGAACGTATCAGAGCCTGGCCTGTGACATTTTGCGTCTGACCGGTACGAAGGATCCGCACGAACGGCTGATATTGCTCTATGAACAGATCTCCCTTATCGTGGATCAGTACGCACCGGACTACGTTGCGGTTGAAACCCCCATATACGGCAAAGATCCCCTGGCAATGTTGAAACTTGGACGCGCCCAGGCGTCCATCATTATGGCAGTTTTGCACAAAAAAGTCCCACTATTTGAGTATTACCCAAAAGCAGTAAAGAAGGCGATTACCGGCAATGGCAATGCACGCAAACAACAGGTGGCCTACATGCTGCAGAAAATCCTTCAACTGTCTGAAACGGATCTTCCGCTGGATGCTACAGATGCGCTCGCTGTTGCCTGGTGCCATATGCAGAAAACAACTGCACACCATGGCACACGACCCGAAAAACAGTCAGGCATCACCCGTTTAAGAAAAAGCAGCTGGGAGTCTTTTGTTGAACAGAATCCAAAAAGAATCCGAAAATCATGATCGCCTATCTCAAAGGAGAAATATTTCAAAAGTCGCACGGAAGAATTGTACTCCTGGTATCCGGTACCGGTTACGAGGTTCGCATTTCCAATTATACCTATGAAAAGCTCCCTTCAGCCGGCAACGCCTGTGAACTGCAAATACATCACCACTTTTCTGACAACGAACAACAGCTATTCGGGTTTCATACCCTGCAGGAGCGGGAGTTATTTGAATTGTTGATCACCGTCAAAGGTATTGGACCCCGATTAGCCCTGGCCCTTCTGTCTTCCATGCCTCCTGACAGCATCATAGAAACAATAACGCATCAGAATGCCTCCCTGATAGCCAAAAGCCCCGGCATCGGCAAAAAATCTGCCGAACGAATTGTCCTCGAATTGCGCGACAAGCTTGGAGCTGTCCGCTCTGACTCCGGAACCATGCCAGAAACCGGAACCGTTCAATCAGAAGCTATTTCGGCACTGGAGTCTCTGGGCTATGCGCGGGCGCAGGCCATCAAAGCCGTTCGCCGGGTCGCCATGGACCCGTCAGAAAACAACATTCGTGACAGCGTGTCGGATCTGGTGAAAAGTGCGCTAAAACTTTTGCAATAGTAACAATTTGTTAACACAAAGACATTTCTTTTTATTTAAAGTCTTCCCATACTTAACATTTAGGTAACGTATCCACGTATTTATTCTTAGTATTTATTCTTAGACCCCTTGTCACCATGACCCGGACACAGCAGTGAACAGCTCAGCGGATGATAACGCGGCAGTGAAAACGATTTTAATTGTTGACGATGAGCACGATATACTGGATCTCATCGAATACAACCTTGAACGCCATGGATACCAGGTACTCAAGACAGATAATGGCTCTGACGGCCTGTATCTTGCAAAAAAGTTTCTTCCTGATCTGATCATACTTGATATAATGATGCCAAAGATGGACGGACACGAAGTGTGCCGGCTGTTGAAAAAAGAAGAGACGCTTGCCCGTACCCCCGTTGTTTTTCTCACTGCCAGAAGCGACGAAAAAACCGAAATAAAGGGTCTGGACCAGGGAGCTGACGATTATCTGACAAAACCTATCAGCATCTCAAAACTTCTGTCCCGAATAAAAGCAATACTTCGCAGAACAGACAATCAAGACTCTTCGAGTGAACAGCGCATTGTTACCGGAGATCTGGAGATTGACAGAAACAGCCACCTTGTATACAAACAATCCGTCGAAATTCGACTACCCAAAAAAGAATTTGAACTACTCTACTATCTTGCATCAAATGCCGGAAAGGTTATAAGCAGGCAGGCACTGCTAAACAACATCTGGGGAAGTCACGTTTATGTTATAGACAGAACCATAGATGTCCACATACGAAAAATTCGTGAAAAAATTGGCTCGAATTATATTGAAACCGTAAAGGGAGTAGGTTATCGATTTAAAAAATGACATGATCTTGCGAATTAAGCACCCATTCCAAATCGGACTCAGGCAAGCCCGGCCTGTTGCGATCGTCCTCTTTTTTATCTCTTTTATCATACTCTATCCGCAGTCGATTGCTCTTGTCGAAAACCTGGTCATTTCTGCAGGTCTTGCAGTTCTTGTTTTCGGGTTGACCTATTTCTCATCATGGTTCTATCTGAGAGCGGGTCTGGAAAAACTGACCAGTATCATTACCCAGACGCCTCATACAACGGATCAATCCAGCAAAGGAACGAGCGAGACAA
>SLHZ01000199.1 GCA_007135895.1 Balneolales bacterium
CATTATTTGCAAGTCATCCGCAGCAAAACGACTTATATAATGTAAGGAATAATGTTGTTCTGTACTTATTTTTTAAAAAAAGAGTCGTTCATAAAAGTCCGACTCCCTTTTCTCCCACGAAAAATTCGTCCGAGTACAGAGCCTCAAATTTGTCTTCTCGTTTGAACTTATAGCTCGAGATGAACCGGTACGTACCTTGCTCATCAATTGTTAGAACGACCGTGTGAGATTTTGAAGGCCAGGTTTCTGGTAACCTGTCGGCAGTGCAAGGACCAACTTGCCAGTCAAAAAATTCCCACCGGTCTGACACTCTTTTTTCAATTACATAAGTAATTCCGCCACAAAAAGGCATGATGAATTCCTCGGTACTGCTTATGGTAATTGTGATATCCTGGCCGACAGGAACGGAAGATGGTTCCATTCTGATTTCGGGGGCGGCTGTTTGATATGAGCCCAGAAGGTCACACCCACTTATGAAAACGAATAGGATGCAGAGACAAAGTGCTTTCCAATACTGCGATTCGTTCCAAATGGTTGGCACAGCAAAAGAGGCTTGCAACTTGTTTACTGAGTTCATGTCGATTCAGGGTTTGATCCGTATTGTTTCATATTCTGGACGCAGTGACCCGTATTTTTCAAAATGCAGCCCTGGCCTTGCAAAAACCAGGTAGTCACCCGGTTCAAGATTCACTTTCTTATCTGTGCACCCCTGCATCGGGCCGCGCCATCGCCAGATCAGTTCGTCTCCTTCTTCCAGGGTTATGATTCTCAATGGTTGAGCATACATGCAACCATAGTCTGATGAAATATGGACGCTGTCGGCCCTGACTACTTGAAATATTACCGGGGGACGCCTGTCGTGGTACTTCTGATCACGGCCCGTTTTGTTAACGATGGTCAACGCTACATCAAAATATTCACCGGAACGGATATCGGAAATGGCCTGACCGGTAGTGTCGGTTATTGCCATATATGACACGAGTATCTTGCCATGTGATAATGGGTTCAGGTCGCATCCGGCAAACATTATTGCCGTCAGGGTTAAAAACAAAAATGTGTGGATATGTTTTCTCATGCTGCTCGGATATTTATTTAAAAGTGAAACCCGATACCCATCTGAGCCCGGCGGAAGGAGATCTTTTCGCGGATTACCTGACCGAAAAAACCGACCTGCTCCCGGGAGGCGTGGTCCAGGCTGAAGCCGACGGAAAGACTTAATCCACCTATACGGACACCCACGGCTGGCTGGAAGAAAAAACCGCCACGGTGCCGTTCACTGTTTATTTCATTGCTGAGGACCACACTGTAACTGTGACCGGTTTTCAATTGCAGGAATGCCGTGTTGGATCCATGCCCCAAAAGATACATCAGATCCAGGTAGACCGGGACCAGATCCACCGGATCGTAATAAAACGCGTATCCGGTACCAATACCCGCCGAAAACCGATCCGTATACTGGTAGCCGAGGGTCAGACTCAGGCGCAATGTGCTTCCGCCGGTGCCGGTCAGGAGGTCGGCGGTGATATGCCGGACGAATTGTCCGGCCCTGCTTTCATCGAATGTTTCGTCTTTGCTGTTATCGAACTGCCCGGCAATACTGTCACTGAGTTGTCCAGTTATGCTGTCACTAAATAGTCCGGCTCTGTTGTCTTTGAATAGTTCGTCACTGCTGTTATACTTGTTCTGTTCCGGGGCCGTGGCAAGGGTGTCATTCGAGAAATCACGAGCAAAAAAAGCTGCCGCCGGTGAGGCCGTTGTCCCTGTCAGAACGGCCAGACCGGCGAGCAGTGTCAGAAGAAGGGTTTTGCACAACTTCATACCTGCTATCATACCTGTTAGTATCTTAAAATCAAAATTCTGCCATATTTTGGCAGAAAAGTAATAATTCAATTTTGGTTCTGGCTTGTCCAGGTAAGATATTGCTGGTCTTGATGGTCCGGGGAAGCGTCATTTGTCCGGTTCGTATGTTGTCTTGCCTGCCAGGATGATGCTCAGTTCTTTGAGATTTCTGACATCGGTGTAATCATACTGGATGATGCCGGTCGGTCCGGTCACGACGAGCACACCGTTGTTCGGAATCACATCGAATGTGCGGATGCCGTCGATGTGTCGAACCTCTTTCACATTGTAAGGATCCGAGGCATCCATGATCTTCAAACCATGATCGCCTTCGCTGATGAAGAGATCACCGCTGTCGATACCCAGACCGTGCGGATGAAGCATCTTGTAAATACCGATGCGCTTCGGATTGAAGAGGTCACTGACATCAATCACCTCCAGCTGGTTATTGCCGGTGATATTCGGACAGTGTTCGCCGTCGCGCAGCGTTACATAGGCATAGTTGCCTTCGACCACAACAGGGTCGCAGGCGGTAGCGTGACGGAATACCGATACACGTTCGGGATAAGAGGGATTGCTGTGAATGTCATAAATATACATGGAATTGGCCGAGCCGATGAACAGGTGTTCGTTGTACGGAAAAATGGTCTCGATCATCCATCCCACGCCCTGCTGATTTTGTTTGACCGGCTCGGGATCGGTAATGTCAAAAGTAACCAGGTTACTCCAGTCCACGGCATAGAGATAATCACCGGTAATGGCGAAACGGGCCATGGATCCGCCTGTGCCCGAGGAGCCGGTGCTGCCGGAGGCATCGCCTGAAGCGCGTCCGAATGTCGTAAAGAACCCTCCCCATCCCCAGCGGGAAGGCGCATGCCCATAGCAGTTGCCCTGACAGACCTCCTCTATCACTACCTCTTCCCAGTCGACCACGATGCCGCGCGATGGATCGGGCATGCGGAATGCCGGTCCCGGCAGGTTGTGCTGTGACAGGTTGAAGACATCCTCGATTCGGGAGATAAGCACAGGGTTGTTGAAGTTGCTGATATCGAATACCAGCAGATCCCCGGCCGAATCGGCATAGAGCTGGTCCCCGCGTACGGCAATATCCTTGTTGCCCGGGATGGTCACGAATCCGACAAAATGAGGAGCGGCCGGATTGCTGTTGTCGATGATATGAACACCTTTGTTGATTTCATTGACAAACAGGTGATCGCCGAACAGATAAATTTTTCCGGGTTTTTCCATGTCGCGCGGCTCGTTCATGCCGACCGCAGCGATGAATTCCTCCTGGGTCATGTATACAGGTTCGTACTCGGTCCAGGTGACGGTCTGGACACGATGATCGTCGCAGGCGGTGAATAGCAGCAGTGAGATGGCGAAAAATGCCACGATGGAATGGATAGGTGCCTGTTTCATGGTCATGTCCTCGTAATAGGTCTTTGTTGTTCCGAGTAATGTACTGTTGAGGGAATGGGTGGTGATTTTAGTGTTGGTACTACAGTTCGGCTGTCAGCGGTGCTGCTTTCAATGGTTGTATTGTAGTTTGAACTGTCAATGGTAGTGCTTTCAGTGGTTGTACTGCAGTTTGAGCTGTCAATGGTGGTGCTGTCAGTCGGTATACACCTGTAAAATGGAATACACCTATTGGTTTTTGTATGAAATTTTGGCTTTTGGCTGAAAGTCGGCTGCCGGCACAAGGTGATCCTGCCCGATGACCGGGACATCCGTATATTGCAGAGCACCTTGAAATTCGATCAGATGCAGAAATTGTGACAGGTGCAGGAAGGCAATAGGTATATAAAGAAAACCGGGTGTATCACCTGTAGGATGTAATGAAACAAACCGAGGACAAAAAGCTGCGGCGGCTGGCGGAAGGAATCCGGAATTCCGATCACCGGTCATTCGATGATCTGTTCCGGGCCATGTACCCCGGACTTGTCCGATTTGCGTTCAAAATCACGCAGGACTGGAATGCCTCCTGCGATATAGTACAGGATGTTTTTGTCATGTTATGGCAGCAGCGAAATACTCTTGATCCCGATCGTTCGGTCCGAGCCTGGCTTTTCCAGGCTGTACGCCATCGCGCTTACAACTACCGGCGCGACCGTCGTGAGATCGCGGATCCTGAGACGGTCGAAGCCTTGCAGGATGACCCCCGGACAGCCGCTGAACACCCCGTTGAGGACTGGCCATCCGATGCACCGGCATCGGAAAACGGAGAGGAAAGCCGGCTTCAGAAAAAGATCCTGGAGTGGCTCGAGGATCTTCCGGAACGCCAGCGGGAAGCCTTCGAACTGAGTCGTTACGAGGGACTCTACCACCATGAAATTGCCGGAGTAATGCAGATCTCGGTCAAGACCGTCAACAACCATCTGACCGCGGCGCTCAAACACCTCCGGTCTCGCTATGATTCCTACCGAAACGCTTCAAAGAAACGATAATGAGCAATAGCAACCATAAGGAAAACGACAACAGAACGCGTTTTCACGCCCGGGAATCCCTGCCGGGGAATTGGAGCGATCCGGAGCGGAAGGATCTGCAGAAGCTCTGGGAAACCAGCGCGAAGACAGTATCCGGACTTTCAAAACCCGATGCACAGCAGACAGAGGATGCCCTCCGGGCCGTACGCCGTCATCTTGCACTTGAAGAAACGGAACCTCGTATAGCTCAGTCACTGGACCGTGCGATGGACCGGTCAATGGATCCTGCTATGGGCCGATCGTTAGTCCGGTCGAGGAATCGTACTATGGATCGAACGATGGATCGGTCGACGGATCGACCAGTGGTCCGGCCGATAGACCAGCAAGCTGTCCGGCGCAGAGTGACCTACCTCCCGGTCTGGATTGCGGCCGCTGCCGCTGTAGTGCTGTTTGCTTTCGGACTGGGTTACTTCTTCTACCCGCAATCCCTGACCGCGTCTTATGGAGAGCGGGTTACGGCTGTATTACCCGATGGATCCACGGTGGTGCTGAACAGCGGGACCACTATCCGCTACAACCGGTTATTCGGGTTTCGGGACCGTATCGTGCCGCTTGACGGAGAGGCCTTTTTTACGGTGGCACCGGGCGAACATCCTTTCATCGTCACGGCTAACGAGGCCGTTGTGGAGGTTACCGGCACATCGTTTAATATCCGCTCACGCAGCGACGATCCCGGTATGGAGACCCGTGTTCATGTTGCCAGCGGAAGTGTACGGCTCTATCCGGCCGGCCGGTCTCGGCATGGCGTAAGCCTGGGGGCCGGCGACTGGAGTCGCTGGAACACCACAATGGAAATGCCGCAATCGCCGGAACCTGCCGAACCCGGGAACATTGGTGAATGGCGCGAAGACCGTTTTCACTTCCGAAGCGAAACCTTGGGGATGATTTTCCGGGAAATGGAACGCCGCTTTGACATCCGGATCGAATTGGAGGTGCCCCGGGCATCCTCCGAAGTGGTTACCGCCCATTATGCCGGGCCGGGCGATCCCGAACGCATCATAGAGGATATCTGCCACGTTAAAGGATTGCGCTACGCCCGAACCGCCAACGGATTCCGGATTTACCAATGAACAAAACGGCACTTCATACCGTCTTTCTTCGGGTGCTCGGACTTGCATTTGTCCTTTTGATGGCAGTCGTGCAACCCGCGCGTGCCACGGACTCCTCCACAGGCCCGGATCGTGAAAAACGGCTTTGGTCATTCGAATTCCGGGGCGAACCGTTGCAGCAGGTGCTGGAAACGGTCGCCAGGGTGACAGAAACCGATATGTTGTACGATCCCGGTATGATCGGGGA